>CALVIY010000040.1 GCA_944331955.1 uncultured Bacilli bacterium | reverse complement strand
TTTGTTAATACTTCTAATACAGACTTCCAACTAGTACCAAATGATCGTTACTCTGCATCATTCTCAATTACAAGAATTAACTAGTCAAAAAAAGGATCACATCAATACGATGTGGTCCTTTTATTTTGCATTTCCAAATCTTCTATCACGTTTTCTATAATTATCTAATGACTCTTCCAAACATTTGCTATCAAAATCTGGAAAATAAGTATCTGGAAAATCATATTCAGCATAACTTGATTGATATATCATAAAATTACTAATTCTTTTTTCTCCGCTAGTTCTAATAACAAAATCAAGTGGTGGTAAATCTTGATAAAAGTTTTTATTTACAACCTCTTTAGTAATATCTTCTATATTTAAAGAACCATTCAATACTTGTCTAGCAATTTTCTTAGTCATATCAACTATCTCATAATCCCCACCATAATTAAGACAAATATTTAAAATACCCTTAGTATTATCTTTAGTATCATCAGTTGTTTTATCCATACTATCTAAAACAGCTTTAGGAAGATTTTCACGTCTGCCCGAAAATACTACTTTAACATTATTTTTCTTAATAGATTCTAATTTAGTATTAAATAATGTTACAAATAGTTTCATTAAGTAGTCAACTTCATTCTTTTCTCTCTTAAAGTTCTCTGTAGAAAAGGCATATAAAGAAACAACTTTAATAGAAGTATTATTATAAATATAATCAAGAAGATTAACAAGATTATCTGCACCAGCTTTATGTCCTACACTTCTATTAAGTCCCTTTTCTTTCGCCCATCTACCATTTCCATCCATAATAATCCCTAAATGATTAGGATATACTACATCACTCATAACTACTCCTTATTTTTATTAGTTAAACTTTCATAGTACTCATAACTTTCTTTAGCATTATCTTCATTTTCTAAAAGCAAATCATCTGCTTCCTCACTATTTATAATTTTTAATGATTTATATCTATCTTCTCCTGTTAAGTACTCTTGATATTTATTAAAGTCACTCTTTCCATCCATTTTAAACTCTTTAGTATCTGGATTATAATGGAATATTGGGAAATATCCACTACTTGTAGCTTTCTTCTCTTCATCAATAGAATTACTCATTCCTTTTAAGATACCCCAAGCGATACAAGGAGAATATGCCACTATTATACTTGGACCATTATATTTTTCAGCTTCTAGCATTACTTTAACTGTAGCGGCAGGGTTAGCACCAAGAGATATTGCCCCTACATAGACATTAGGATTAGTTAAAGCTATTTTCAAAAGGTCTTTCTTAGCAGTTTTTTTACCTGATGAAGCAAATTTTAAAACTGCTCCCATTCTACTAGATTTACTTGCCTGTCCTCCTGTATTAGAATAAACTTCAGTATCAAGAACTAAGATATTAACATTTTCTCCACTGTTTAAGACATGGTCTATTCCGTTATATCCTATATCATAAGCCCATCCATCTCCTCCTACAGCCCATAAAGAAATAGGCATTATATATTTCTTTAGAGATTTTAAAGGCTTAATCTTAGTATGAGGAATAACAGAAAGTAAAGCTTTAGCAGTATCGACATTAATATCATTAACATAGTCTAAATAGATATCTTTTTCTTCTTCATCAACTTTAGAAATATTTTCATTTATAATATTTTTTAATTGATTTTTCTTTACTTCATCAGCTATTTTCATACCAAAACCAAATTCAGCATTATCTTCAAATAAAGAGTTTGCCCAAGGAACACTATATGGAGTAGATGGACTAGATGCACCATATATTGACGAACAACCTGTAGCATTTGCAATTACAAGTCTGTCTCCAAATAGTTGTGTTAAAAGTTTTAAGTACGGAGTCTCACCACAACCAGCACATGCTCCACTAAACTCAAATCTAGGTCTCTTAAACTGACTACCTTTAACAGTACTAACAGAGATTACATCTTTTTCAGATACCTCATTAAATAAGTATTCAGACTCTTTTAAAGTAATATCATTAACAATTTTTTCTTTACTTACCATCTCTAAGGCTTTAGCACCCTTCTTACCAGGACAAATATTAGCACATAAGCCACAACCAGTACAATCTTTATAACTAACAGCAATTGTAAATTTTAAGTTATCACCTAAATGACTATCTAAAAGTTTATCATTTAAACTAGTAGGAGCTTTCTCTACTTCTTCTTTATCTAGTAACATCGGTCTTATAACAGCATGAGGACAAACTAGGGAACATAAGTTACAACTAATACAGTTTTCACTGATTATTTTAGGAACAACTTCACTTATATCACGTTTTTCAAGACGAGAAAGTCCTCCATCAACAGTACCATCAGGTCTATCTAAGAAAGCACTAACAGGAAGAGTATCTCCTTCTCTTTTATCAATAATATCAAACAAGCTGGAACTAACTTCACTCACTTCTACATAATCATCAGTATTCTCATCTATCTTAAGTAAATGAGTTGTATTAATAGCATTATCAACTGCTTTTTTATTTTTCTCTGAAATATTATTTCCTTTAAGTTTAAATCTACTATCAAGATTATCTTTCATTTTATTAATAGCATAATCACTATCAAGAATATGACCAAATTTAAAGATTAAAGCTTCTATAATAGCACTTATCTTATTACCAAGTCCTTCTTTCTTAGCAACTTTATATGCATTAACTACATAAACTTTAATATTATTATCTAAAATATATTTCTTATCTATACTACTAATCATAGAAAGAATCTCATCATCAGTCTTACTACTATTAAGAAGGAATACTCCATTCTTTTTTATTTTATTAATAAATCTAAATTTAGTAAGATAAGCATCTTGTGTACAAACTAATAATTTAGCTTTACCAACATAATAAGTAGATCTAATAGGAGTCTTAGAAAATCTTAAATGACTAAGAGTAACGCCACCTGACTTTTTAGAGTCATATTGGAAATACCCTTGCACATAAGCATCAGTTGAATCTCCTGTTATTTTCATTAAATCTTTACAAGCTGAAACCATTCCATCACTACCATAACCATAAACAAGAAATGATGTCTGTCCCCTATGAGGTAGATTAAAGTCTTTATCATAAGGAATACTTAAATTAGTAACATCATCATCAATTCCTATAGTAAAGTTATGATTAATAGAATCTAAATTATCATATATTGCTTTTATCATAGATGGAGTTGTATTTTTACTAGATAATCCATATCTACCACCTACTACTTTAATATCACTACTTAA
Source organism: uncultured Bacilli bacterium (assembly GCA_944331955.1). Taxonomy (GTDB): domain Bacteria; phylum Bacillota_I; class Bacilli_A; order RF39; family UBA660; genus Onthousia. Next base: position 8,651 of record CALVIY010000040.1, on the reverse strand, counting down.
TGATTTAATAATATTATCTACATCAAGAAATAGTGGCTCACCTGTACTTCCCGCTTCTTTAGTTCTATCTAGTACTGCAATCATCTTAACAGTCTTAGGAATACTCTTTAAGAAATATTCTCTTGAAAAAGGTCTATATAAATGTACTTCTACTACTCCAACTTTTTCGCTCGTTTCATTTAAGTAATCTACTACCTCTTTAATAGTCTCACAGACACTACCCATGGCAACTATTACTTTAGTAGCATCCCTTTTTCCATAATAGTTGAATGGTGCATAGTTTCTTCCTGTTATTTTATTAATTTCCTGCATATAAGAATTAACTATATCAGGTAGTTCTAAATAGTATTTATTTCTAACTTCTGTCGCTTGAAAATAAATATCATCATTTTCACTAGTACCTCTAGTTACAGGATTATCTGGATGAAGACTTCTCTTACGAAAGGCATCAAGAGCTTTCTTATCAACTAGTTTTTTCAATTTACTAGTATCAATTACATCTATTTTTTGTAGTTCATGACTTGTTCTAAACCCATCAAAGAAGTTCATAAAAGGAACTCTACCTTTAATAGCAGAAAGATGAGCTACTCCAGTTAAATCCATTACTTCTTGAACTGATGATGAAGCAAGTATTGCAAAACCTGTACTTCTAGCAGCATAAACATCTTGATGATCACCAAAGATTGATAAGGCGTGAGTTGCAAGACTTCTTGCAGAGACATTGATAACGCAAGGAAGTAATTCTCCTGCTATTTTATACATATTAGGTATCATTAATAAAAGACCTTGACTAGCAGTATAAGTAGTAGTTAAACATCCTGCTTGAAGTGAACCATGAACCATACCAGCAGCCCCTGCTTCACTTTCCATTTCTACTACTTTAACAGGCTGATTAAAGTAATTAAGTTTCCCTTCATTTGCCCATTTATCAGTAAGTTCCGCCATAGGAGATGCAGGAGTTATTGGATAAATACCTGCTACTTCTGTAAAATTATATGAAACATAACTACAAGCTTCATTTCCATCCATTATTTTTTTCATATATATCATCACTCTTTTCTATCTAATTTAATTATATAATAAAATTATTTTTTTATCTATCTATTTAGAAAAAATAATGGTACAATGTGAATGAGAAAGAATATAATTTCAAAAAATATTGCATTATGTGGATAAGGAGTAAAAATATGAATAAAATAGAATGCACAAAGCCAGATATTTCTGAATATGGATTTATAAGACTTTACAGTGCTACTGTAATCTCACAAGGCAAAAATCCTATATTTGAAAATCACGAATTAGAAAAAGATTTATATAAGTATTATGACAAAGAGGAATATAATTTTTTATTTGAAGATATCGTAAAAAGAGAAGACAAAATATTTAAGGATAGTAGTTATTTAAATTTAAACACCGCTATAGGTCAAGGATATGCTTTAGGGTTATTATTACCATTACAAGGCTCTCATAATTTAAAATCAATTATTAATATTTCTAAAATTAATGCTAACGAAATACTTTCTTCATTTAATACAGAACAGGTTGTAGCAATGGGAAATCTATGTAATGAAATGGATGAAGAAAAGAAAAAAAGGAATAATAGTACATTTACTAAAAAATTAAGTTAAAATTTTGACAAAATTAAGTTAAAATTTTGACAAAAATTAATATTTATGATACTATGAATATGTAAAAGAAATTTACATAAAATAAAAAATGAGGAACATTTAGGTTGCAAGTGAATGTCACCTCATATATTCTATGTGTGGCACTCTAATGCAGAGTGTCTATTTTATTTTGAAGGTTAGAACTAAGAAAGAAAGACTCAATAAAATTAAAGGAATAAGCTTTAGTACTTTTATAATAAAAGTCTTTGTCTTCATACCTTTTCCTCCTTTCCTATAGAATAGGAGGAGACACCCACATAAATGTTCCTATAAATATAGTATCACATTAATTTCTACATAACAAGAAAAATATGTAATAAATTAGTTACGAATTTTCGTGAATATTATATGCTAATAGATTTTATACCTTTCATCTCTATTATTTTTTTATTTACCTTTTGATTAGCAGTTATACAATCATAAAAAATTGCATCGTTTTCATTTTCAAAATAATCTCTATTTATTCTTATATCATCTCTATACATATTGTAAACTGCTTTAGATAAAGCTGTTAGTGTTTGTTCAGTATTAGCATTTTCTACTAAGTTAGGTATTCTTTCCCCAGATAAAATTAAAATTTCATAATTAGCAGTCAATATCTCCTCCATTAATAAATCTTTAAATCTTGTATCACTAGATTCAAGTTTTTTATAATCTTCAAATAATTTAGATAATAATTTATCACGTTTTTCTTTATCTAAATATTTAGGATTAGAAACTCTAGTACCTCCTTCTTCTAGAATACCTTTATCTAACATATGAGCTCGTCTAACTTGTAAATTTATATTAAAGATTTCATCTTCATCATCATAAAATAACTCTTCCACATAGTCACTATCATCAATACCCCAAATTTCTTCAAAATCTTCAATAGATGTTTTCTCTTCTTTATATTTTTCACTCTCGTTCTTTAAAATTGTTAAAAGTAGTAAATCATCTTTTGTTACATCATTAAAAATTATTCCACGTCTTTCTGCAGATTCTACTAATAATTCTAAATCTTGTTCTGTTAAATTATAATATTCAGTAGAAAAATCACAACTTACACATTTTAGATTATTATCTACTAGTACAAGTTGATGTTCACAAAAACTTTTATATTCATTCTCACCATCTATATCAAAGGTTATTCTTTCAAATAGTATATTATGTATTCTTCTTTCCTTCTCATCTATTAAATCATTTATTTCAACATATTCTTTTAAATCAGGAAATTCATTATAAAGTTTATATATTATGTCTTGAACTTCATAAGGATTTTTTCCTTTTCTATTTTTTTCACGTTCTAATAATTCTACTAAATATAATTTATCACGTAAACTTAGTTTTGAATCATGAACTTCTTTATCTAATAACTCTACTTTTTCTTTTTTTAAATTCTCTATATCTTTTTTTAATTTAAAATATTCTTTTCTTAATTCTTCAAACGTATCTTTATAATAATCAGAATCGCTTATTACAAAGTCATCTAATGTTTTCATAAATCTTAAACCTCCCTATGTCCTTATTATATAATAATTATCTTAAGACCAGAAAAAGCAATAAGTTAATTTAAAATTTTGACAAAAGTTAATATTTATGATACTATGAATATGTAAAAGAAATTTACATAAAATAAAAAAGGAACATTTATTTTTGCACGTGAATGTTACCTCGTAATTTTTTTGAGATTGACACTCTATGCAGAGTGTCTTATTTTATATCTTAATAGCCACTATCAATAAGGTAAGACTTATAATAACCAAAGCGACAGATTTTAAAAGCTTTAATATAAAAGTTTTCATCTTCACTTTTAAGTCCTCCTCTCATTAAGAATAGAGGCGACACCCACATAAATGTTCCTACAAATATAGTATCACATTAATTTATGTATAACAAGAATAAATGTAATAAATTAGTTACGAATTTTCGTAAACATTAACTAAATCATCACCATAATATTTAGAAATATAAGTCGCTCTTAATATCTTAGAGTTTATTGGTTTAAACAAAACTACTTCTCCTATTTTATCATCAAAATCTTCTAAAAAATCATAACTAAAATATAAATATAACTTATCATCACTTCCTAAAATATAGCCACTACTACTATTTATTTTTTGATAGATCTTCCCTACTAATTCCATATTCTTCTTCCTCCTCTTTTTCCATGTTTTCTATTAATAAAGGAGCTTGTGCTAAATGTTTAATATAGTCTTTTTTAGCTCTTTCATCAAAAGGTAATAAATTTGCTAATATATTATATTGATCATCTATTGCCACATACCAATCTTTATTTCCTACTATATATTTAAAGGTATTAACATCAATAGTCTTAAAATTTCTTTTTTCTTTATTTTTTCTACTAGTAGGAATATTTTTATAATCAATAGCAGAATAAGCAATAGAATTAACTATTAATGATAATCTTTCTTTATCATATTCTTTATCAATATTAAACTCATAATCTTCTTTTCTTGCCTGATAAAACTTATCTTTAGCAACATAATATTTATTTTCCCTATAATCATCACTTTTAGAAATAATATAGTTTTCTTTATCTTTCTTATTATAATCAGTATAACAAGGGCAATCTATTGGTATATAAGTTTCAAGTTGATATTTTGAATAATCTTTTTCTAAAAAATAATCTTCTAAATGCAAATTAGTAATAGTTGCAACTTCTATTTTCTCATCCTCAATACTCTCATTAGAACTTATCCTAATAATTTCATCCATTGCCTTAGTAAAAACTCTAAAAAACTCATCTCTTTCATCTTCTTCTAGTTTAGGATCTACTCCATTACAATGAATACCATTACCACTACGAATTATTGGGCATATATAAGTATGATTAGTCAATTTATTAGTAAAATACATAATAACCGCTTGATTACTTGTAAGACAATATCGAAAAAAATCTTCTCCTTTTCCAGAAATACGGAAACAGTTTTTCGCATCAACTCCTGCTGCTAATAAATATTCTGCATCAAAAGGAGCTACTCTATAAGAATAATTATCACTTTCTCCTTCTATAGTAGGTATTGTTGCATAAACCTTACTTTTTCTTTCTACATGTAATTTGCATGTTTCTTTTAATATTTCTTCTTCACTTTTACCACTACAATACTCTTTAGAAGAAATTATATTAGCAATTGTTGATAAAAATATATCTTGAAGATTAGGTTTAAGTGAAAAGAAGCTTGTCTTAACAATATCAATAACATCAAGTAATGAATTTAAGGATAATTTATTTTTCTTAGCAATAGATTCTATCACATCATATTGATTTATTAACTTACCTAGTAAATTATTTAATCCCAAAGCTTCTTTATTTATAATTAATCGAAGAAGACAATCATTATTATCTTTAAGGTTACCTAATAAAAACTCTCTTAATCTTTCAAGTATATCTTGATTATAATTATTTAATAAATTAACAAGAGAAACATCCATAAATAGTTCTTTTAAATCTTTTACTGATAATTTTCTATTAGCTTTAAAAGATAAACGCTTCCTTATATCTTTAGTATAATCTTCTTTCGCTTTATTCTCTCTTTCATTAATTAATTCTAAAAGTTTTCCTTTTAAAGCATCATGTAAATCTTTATTGTCTTTATATATAGATACTATCTTTAAAAACTCATCTCTTAACCATAAAATCTTCTCTTCATCTACATCATATAAAAGATTAGAGAAAAAGTCATAATTATTATTATTTAATGCATCTATCACTTCATTTTCCATTCCATAATGATAAAAACGTTCTTGATGTTTAGTACGATATTCTCTTCTATGATCTTTAAAATTAAAATCTATAATTCTATTAACAGCACTAGGAGTAATATTAGTAAATTTATCAAGAATAATACTTCTAGCATTATCATAACCAAAAATATAATAAAGTTTTAGACTTACTTCTAATAAATCTTCTCCTCTTGCATCCCCTTTTTCTTTTAATAAAGATATTAATTTATTAACCTTTCCTTCTTTTACATCTAATATTTCTTGATATGGCAAAACAACTCCATCTTTCAAAGTTATTTCAGGTAGTTCTTCTAAAACATTTATTAATAAGCCAAATTTAGTATAAAGTATTAATTCTTTTTCATTACCTATTTTTAAAACACCTAAGGGATTTAATATATTCATTTTTACTTTTTGAAAAAAGGATGATGATATATCTTTATTAAGAGAGGAAATACCAATTATATTTTTCAATTCTTCTATACTATTCTCTTTAAAAAATAAATGATATAACTTTGTTAAATTAATATTTTCTAATATATTTTTAAACTGTACATAATTAATAGAATCAATATAGTCAAGAAATTGTTCTTTATAATCTAAAATATAATCACTTTCAAAAATATATTTTAATAATGGAAAATTATCTTCACCTATAATATTAAGAATATTTCTTTTTTTCCTATTTTTAGGAGAAGTTAATACTTTATGAAAAATCTTTTTATTATTAAGCAATTCTATAACTTCCGGCATATTATGAACTTGTAAAAATAAAGAAGAAAATATAACTTCATTTAATTCATCCAAATATGGATTTTTAAGTAATTTAGTACGTTCATCTAAAGTCATTGAATTAAATTCTCTTATAAAAGTTGGTAAATTCATATTAGATAATTCCATAATTACAGTTCTATCATTCATAAATATCCCTCCTCGTAACTTGGAATTTATAATTAAATTATACCATATTTTTTAACTTAACACTAAATTACTTATATAATCGACACCAAAACTACTTAAAATAGGATATCTTGGTATTTTATAAGGGTTTATACCTTTTTTTATTTTAGTAGAACCACCGATAAAAGCCATTTCAAAACCTGCTTCTTTAACTAAATTAATAGAATAGTTACTATACTCATAAAAAGGAAAACAAAAGGCTTTAGTGTTATTTAGTGTTTCTCTACTAAGTTTTAAATCATTTAAGATTTCATCACTAGGTAAACAGTTAATACCACCACCTTGACCAGTAGGACAAACACCAGTTGTATGCATATTATGAGTATGACTGGCTATCTCCAAATAAGGAGATGAAAACTTACTAACAGGATACCAGGAACTAACTAAAAATAAAGTTGCATTTAAACCATATTTCTCTAAAAAAGGAATAAAGTTTTCCGCTCTTGCACCATCATCAATTGTAATTAAGATAGACTTTTTAGGAAGATTAATTTCACCTTTAATAAAGCTTAACACTTCACTAGTATTTAGTGTAAAAACATCATTATCAGCAAGATATTTAAAATGCGAATCTATCTGTTCTTCACTATGACAAATAATATCTCCACAACTACTATCTCCATCTAAATATATAAAATGATAAAGTATCGCAGGAACACTCTCTGCTATCTCTTCACTACTATTTACTTCTATCACTTTACTAACATCTTCTTTTTTTACATAGACTAATCTTGATAATAAGGATATACCATAATAATCATCCAAATTAACAATAACTTTAGAAGTTACTGGACTTTTTAGGGTAAATAATTCCTTAAAACTATTATCATAATAAGTAATATTTTCTTTAGTAGTAACTTCTATAGGAAACTCTATATAATTAAGATATCTTTTATTAATAGATTCATCAGTAGGTTCTACATTTTTATAAGACACATAATAATCACTATCTAATAATTTAAAATATTTATTATTTAAGTTAATGTTATCAATAGTTTCAAGTTCTAATATATTATCTTTATTTATATTACCAACATCTTTATACTTACCATTATCATTTATATAAAGTTTAGTATCTTTAATAGTCTTAACAGCACTTCCATAATTAGATTTAATTTTAATTAAAACATTTTCATCTTCTATTAAAGATTTTCTAATTTTAGAAACATTTAAAGATGATTCTTCTCTTTCCTTCATATCATTATAAATAAAGATTCCACAACTTATACTTATTACACTAATAAAGATTGTTACAATAAGTAAGACTCTTAATGGCTTAACTTTCACTCTTAACACCTCAATATTATTATTTACTAAAATTATACTTAATATTTATGAGATAAACAATTTATTTTTTACATATATTTAATTAAAGGTGATACTATGGACTCATACATAACTTCTTTAATGACTAATCTAGGTTATTTAGGCATGTTTATTGGAATGGTACTGGAAGCAGTTATAATTATTATTCCAAGTGAACTTATACTTGCAACAGCAGGAATATTAGCAGGTAGAGGTTTCTTTTCTTTTTCAATGGCATTACTAATAGGAGTACTTGGTAGTGTATTCTGTGCAATTATAATCTATGCTTTTGGATATTTTGGAGGAAGACCTTTCATAAAGACTTATGGTAAATTTTTCTTTATGAAAGAAGAAGATATAGATAAATGTGATAAATGGTTTAATAAATATGGACCATGGGCTGCATTTATAGGAAGAAACTTCCCTATTATTAGAACTTTAATATCACTTCCTATGGGAGTTAGTAAAGTTCCCTTTCTTAAGTTTGTCATATATACAACATTAGGTAGTATTCCTTGGACTTTTGCATTTGTTTATGTTGGTTATGCTCTAGGTAATAACTGGATTATATTAGATAATTTTGTTAAGAAATTAAAGGTGCCTATCTATATATTATTAGTAGCATTAGTAATTACATATATTTATAAAAAGATAAAAGAAAAGAGAATTTCAAAATAATAGAAATTCTCTTTAATATATTCTTATTCTGCTGTTATAACATCTTATAAACGGACAGTTTTTGAACCGATATAAAAATGACCCAGATATTATTCTAAGTCATTTTGTCTCTTAAAATTGAAATAAACAACCTTTTTTGATATTCTTATTATAATCAGAAAATAGAATAGAGGTTGTTTATGAATAAAGTATATAATAGTCAAAATGATATTGCAAGTGAAATGAAAGAATTTTTATTAAAATGTTAAATAAAATTCAAAGTTCCCGAAAAATTTATAATGGGAACTTATTCTTTTAAAGAACAAAAGTTAATGA
>CALVIY010000039.1 GCA_944331955.1 uncultured Bacilli bacterium | reverse complement strand
ATCTAACTTTTATATTGAGACATTTTCACTAATTTTCTATCTTTAACTTTGAGACATTTTCACTAATTAATCACAAAATCTTCTTTTTATTTATATATTTATCTTATATTTTTAATTAATTTATATTTACATTAACATTGTTACTTGACTTTTAGATAGACCAGTTGCCTTTACTATATCTTTTATAGGCACACCTATTTTAAGAAGATTTTTAGCAATAGATTTTTCTCTTTCTTTAGCACCTTTTTCTTCAGCATTGATTAATTTAGTATTCTCTATTCTTTTTCTTTCTTCTTCTTCATCATAAAGTCCTATTGTATCAATATCATAACTTAAATTTTTTAATTCTTTTGCAACTTCCATTAACTCCTCGTCTCCTTTCGCTAATCTATTTATTTCTTCTACATTTGTTAAAGTTAATATTAATAGTTCCTTTTCTAATTTACTTAGATTTAATCCTCTCTTATATTTCTCTCTTATTAACTTTAAATTAATATAAAGTTTTCCCCATTTATCACTTTCTATTATTCCATACTTATCTCTTGATTTAAACTCTAATAGATTATCTCTACTTAAAAAACAATAAAAGTTATTTATATTTATCTGAATTATTTTAGGAATACTTGCATAACTTTTTACTTTACTCATTACATCATTCTTTACTTTACCTAAATATGCATCATTTCTCTCTATTAATCCATCCCAGTTTCTATTATTAAACTCATAGTTAATAATATATCCTTCTAATCCAAATAAAACATCTGATACTTTACCTTTTTCTAAAGCATTATCTACTACATATTCAGTATTTTTCTCTTGATATGTATTTAATATTAAGTTTTTAGGTATTCCTGTTAATCTAGAAGTTAAATCTGCTCTATACTTAGGGCATTTTTTCATAATTGCTTTAAAGATGCAGTCATAAGTAGCAGGAACAATCTCACCTTTTCTTCTTAATTCTTTAACTATCTCATCAAATCTTTTCTTTGTGATAGGCATATACGCACCTCCTGCAATAGTTGTAACATAAGTAAAAAACTAATGCAAAAAGGTAATTTTGAAAATTCACTCCTAAAAGAGGGGTCAATTTAGTAAATTCGCTAGGGGAAAATGCAAAATCTACTCTAAAAAGTACCACCAATTTACAAAATTCATACTTTTTTAATTTTTTTCATAACCTCCTTTTCTCCATCTTTTTTACAAGTCGCTCTTTCTTTTATAATGTATCATAATAGATAGATATAGTCAATGGGGAAAAGAGAAAAAAAGCAACTAAATTGTTGCTAAATTCACTTTTTTAACTTTGCAATTTATACGGATTGCTACTACTTCCATTGCCATCTATTATTTTAATTTCAGACTTTAGAAAAGCGACTGGCCGAACGCCGTTACTACTGCGAGCGACGTAGTCGCCGAGAGAGTCGGACACATAGAACACGTTGCGGGAGTCAGACGTGTTAGGCGAAAGGGTCCATTGTGTATAGCTAAAATTATATAGCCAGTCATTGTTCTTACAATCACTAAATTCACTACTATCCCAATTAGATAATTCTTTATTTAAACAGGCATTTCTATCTGTTGTACTTCCCCCACTTGTCGCATATCCATAATCAGAAGGATACATTAATCCTATTTTTCCTACCCATGATATATCTCTTCCGCTATATACGTTTATTCCTCTTTCATATGAGTACCAGTAACTTGTTAATCCATTAGTTGCATTTTGGTAACTTGATGCTCCCCCTAAATACCATAGGGTATCTCCTATCATATTTTTTGCTTCTTCTTTTAAGCCTGTAGAAGTGAAGTCACAGTTTGTTGTTCCATTATTCTGTCCATTATAACAAGTTCCACTATCACTATTCCAGTATAAACTACCTCCAACAGACTCACTTTCATGTCCGGGATTTAATAAATAGTTTAGTCTGGCATCGGTCCAGTTGTTTTTACCATAATTATCCTCTGCACCAGTTGTTGTATCTTTATTATCCCAAGAATAATCTCCTATAGATTCATTTCTTATTATCTTTAGTCTTTCTTCTACTTTACCTGTTCCATCATCAACTGTGAAGACTCCTATTATTCTCCATAATTCATCATTAAACTCTACATAGTTATTAGGATCAGCTCCTATATATCTATAATCTGTTAGAGCCTCTGTTTGTTCTGTCTCTGGATGTGTATGTGTCCACATTTCTTTCTTCTCTTCATCAGTTGCACTATTATAATCTAAATCTTCTGGATTAGCTTTCTTAATCAACATCTCTGCTCCTGTTAAAGGTTTATCTCCTGTTTTTCCATACACATTTACCTTAACTGCAAAAGTTAAATTTCCTCCATCTCCTTGAGGATTGTACTCCTCACGGACATACATTCTAAGTCTATAATTATGTTCTTCACTTGCATTCATACTTGAAGTATATAAACTCATCTCATTAACAGGTCTTCCTGTATAAGTATTTTCACTTGTCTCTTCATTATATACTTCAGGACTCATTAACTCTTGTTCTTCTCCATCTACTAACTCTGTTAAATATAATTTAATATTAGAACCATCTATTGTTCCTTCTCCTACTTCTTTAGCACTTATCTCATAATTAATATTAACTTCACCTGTTATTTCACTACTAACTGTAAAATCAAAATACTCTCCTTCTTTTAATCTTGTTGTACCTGTTGCGTCACGAGTAGGCAAAGCATTACCTATACTTATAGTATTATCACTTTCAGTATAAGTCATCGTAATTGTTCCTGTTGTTATTTTATTAGGAATATTACCTTGCTGACTAAAACTGAATGCCGCATAACTTACTCCTATTATCGCTAGTATCATTACTACTAATAATGCAATTATTATAATATTTTCTTTTTTCTTTGTTTTCATTTCTTACTCCTTCCATTTTTATAGACATTAAAAAGAACAGAAATATCTCATCCTGCTCTTATGTCATAATGAAAGAAAGTAACTATTTTACTATTAAATTGCCCCCCCCCAGGTAACATATTGTAAACACAGTCTTCTCATCTTTTTACTTCCTTTCTATTCTATTTTAAGACAAATGGATTAGCTTCAGTTCCTGTTCCTGATTTAATCATGACATTATTATTTAACATAACAGTTGGTCTTATCTTTTTATATCCTGAAGCATTACTTTCATCTATAAATCCACTACTTCTAACATAAAATACTTCATAATTATTAAGAGAATTACCTGTTATTAACCACCAATCTATATTAGATAGTTTTAAATAATTATAGTTTTGACAACTCTTATCTGATGTTGCTTTACAATTAGCATCTAATGAAGCATTCATAAAATCACTTACAGTTAATAATCCTATCATTTGATTTTCTAAAACATCACTACACTCTAAACTATTATTATTAACAGCATCACTAGGACTTCTTTTACCTATACATAAATTAAAGCTTGTTAATTTTTCTTTATCATTATTACTTAATAAACTATATTCTAATTTATTATTATATAAATCATCTAGATATTGATACATTCTACTAACTCTATAATCATTATAACCACTATTAAATAGTTTATCTTGATTATATCTATCATCATAATAACTTGATATAGTTGAATCCATTTCATTTAATATTAATAAAATTTTATTATCTGCTGTTACTTTAACTATTCTAAACATCTGATTATCTAGCATTACATAGTTATTAACATTATCTCCCCTATAAACTTTCTCTCCATTTAAATCATATAATCCATTACCTGTTGTTACTATTCCTTGTTCTAATACGGCTTTATATAATTCCTTAGTAGTATAGTTATTTCCACAATCTAAATATGGTGTATAAACGATATTATCTCCTACTTTAGTTACTTCTACTCTACCACTACATTCTTCATCTTTCCTTAGTTCACTTAAAGGTTTCATAAGTTCAGCGGCTGCTAAAGTACTTGCTTTTACAGTAACTGTTTCTCCTTCTTCTTGTGGTAAAAGTCCACTTTGAACTTTATAATACTCTATAGCTGATGATTTTAGTTCCTCTTCTATTTCTTCATAAGTTTTATCTCCACCAGTTACTAAAGAAAATATTAAAATTATAACTAAAAGTGCAACTAAAATTCCTACTACTATTAGCATGATCCTCATTAATTTCTTTTTCATTTCTTTATTATCTTTACTTGATTTAGGAGGATTCATTTGATTAGAATTATTAATTATTTCTTTTCCTTTATTTTCATTCATAGTAATACTTCACCGTCTCTTTTCCTTAAGATAAATAAATTGTAGCATTATTTTAGAAATATTTCAATTCATAGTATGTTCTTCTAAAAACTTTAATGTCTCATATCCCATCTTGTTTATTACTTTATTCTTTTCTTTTAAATGTTTTATCTGATTATTCAAACAGAAGATAATGGCTTTATCTATATCTTTATAAGCAAGGATTCTTTCTTCTTCTATTAAAGGATAATCTTTTCCTTTTTCTATTTTATCTGCTAAATAGATAATCTTTGCAAGCATATCCATATTAGGATATCCTGTTGTATGATATTTAATCGCTAAGACCATATCATTTGTAAAGTTATATTTTTCTTTAACTATAATAGAAGCGAGAAAGCCATGGACCATGTTTTTATTTTCAGGTAGTAATAACTCTTTAGATAAATTATGTTTGTTAATAAAGTCTTCATTTTCTAAAGGTGTATACTCTTTACACATATCATGAGTTAAGCCACATAGCATTGCTTTTTCTACATTAGCATTATAATGTATAGCAAGCTTCTTAGCTTCTTCCATTACGTTTATTGAATGATTATACCTATAATCTTTCAAATTTTTTCTTACATCTTTTTTTATTTCTTCTATATTCCACATAATACCACTTCAATAGTATTATACAAGACTTTCTTCTTTAGGTAAAGTTACTATTACTCTTGTTCCTTCTCCTTTTACTGAATTATACACAATACTCCCTTTATGTTGTTCAATTATCTCTTTAGAAAGACTAACTCCTAGACCACTACCTTTTTTCTTTGTAGTAAAAAACATCTTACTAACATTATCTAAAGTATCTTTATCCATTCCTATTCCATTATCTTCAACTATTATTTTCATACTCTTACTATCACTTTCTAAACTTACAGTTATTTTCTTTTCTTTTTTATTTTCATCTTTCGCTTCTATAGCATTCTTTAAAAGATTAAGAAAGACTTGTTTTAATCTATTATAGTCAGCATTGATATAGATTTCTTCATCTTTTAAATTAAACTCTGCTTTAATATCATTCTTCTTAAATAAAGCTTCTAAATAATCTTCTAAATCTTCAAGTAACATTACTATATCCATATCTTCTTTTTCTATTTTTATCTTTGTATAATCTAGAAAATCATCCATCAATACTAATGTTCTTGTTATTTCATCTTTAATAATAGGTATATACTTCCTTACCTTTTTCTTATCATTTATATCTAACATATCTAAATAACCTTTACAAACAGCGATAGGGTTTTTTATTTCATGAGTTACTTTAAATAAGGAACTTCTTAGTTCTTTTTCTTTTTCAATCATTTCTAAGTCACTATATAATTCTACTATCTTCTCACCACTTGCAAAGATAGATATTATTATATTAGTTACTAAATATAAAGTTATAATGTTTGTAAATAGATAAAATAAATTAGAAGTGTAAGTGCTTTCTGGACTGATAAACCAAAATACTGCTAGTGATAAAGTAAAACTTTTAATAACAATAAAATAGTTAACAAGATTAATTGGCTTTAGTTTCTTTTTTATTAATAGAGAATATAATATTAAATAACTACTATATTCTAGTGCTAAAAATAAAGGATATATACCTAGAAAAACACTTTCATATACTATTAATATTAATGATATAAGGACTGCTAATGGTATTTTTCTTTTGTAATAGCATATAAGTAATGGAATATCAAACAAAATAATGGGATAGTCATTATAACAGTTTGTACCAAAACGTAAAACAAAATAAAGTGAACTAATAACTGCAAGTTCAAAACCTAAGTCTTTTTCATCACAAGATAGATTTTTCTTATAAATTGTATATAGTAAATATAAAGAAAATGGACAAAGTAAGAAAATTATACTTTCAACTATAACCTCAATATACGACATATTTCTCCCTCTTTCTAAAATAAGTATATGAAATAGTTTTGTAGAAATTTGTCGAAAAATGGAGTAGAAAAGAAAAAATAGAGAAAACTCTATTTTAACTCATCAATATATTTTTTTAATTGCTTAGATTCAGGTCCTAAGATAATCTTTAATTGATTATTTATCTCAACTATACCTTTAGCACCTAGCTTTTGAATCGATTCTTTATCAACTTTAGATGTATCTTTTAGTGTTACAATAAACCTAGATAGTTTAGATTCTGTACTAATAATATTATCTTTTCCACCAAGATACTCTACTAGTTTATTTAAATCAATATTAGCATCTTTCTTATTAGCTTTTAGTACTGCTAGTAATATTATTAATATTACGGCAATAATTATAATATACTGAATATCTAATAAATTCATCTTTATCACCTATTAACAATTATACTCTATAATTTTGAAAAATAAAAGTGAAATTATTAAAGTAAGTCTCATAAACTAATAATAGAAGTTATAGGTTATTAACTACACAAAAAATAAGTAGTCTCATAACCTATATTAGATAATAGATAAGAGGTGGTGTAAACAGTGAAAGAAAAGAAAGATACTTGTTGTTTAGGTAAATTATTAAAGGTTATTGACATATTACAAAGGAATGCTTCAGGGAATGATTGTTTTGATGAGTCTTGTACTAGACCTTATTTAGGAAGTAGTCCTAATATTATTTGTTTTAATACAAGGCCTGTTACTTTCTATACTAGACTTGGTAATATTTTCAGTACTACTTATACAATAGATGGTAATACTTATACTTCATCTGTTTTTAGAGTGGAGTCTGTTGATGATGCCTGCGTTAAATGTCGTATATTAAGACCTAATCCTGATACTAATGATGTAACAAGAGCATACCTATCTACAAATGAGTTTATAACTATTAATTTAGATTGTATCTGTGCTGTTAGTTGTTTGGATGATATTATTATTGATAATTTATAAAAGGAGGATAATTTATGTGTGATGATAAAAGTTGCTTAACTTCCATCTTAGAGACTATTCTTTGCTTACAGAATACTAAAGATGATGAATGTGAAGTCTTAGGATGTGATAAGCCTTATTTAGGTCCTACTCCTAGTTTAGTGTGCTATAATACTAGACCAATAAATCTATATAATTGTACTACAGGATGTCTTTGGAGTTTTCCTTTTACTCTTGGAACAGAAAGAGGAACTTCTTCTATCTTTAGATTAGAAAACTTAGAGGGTAATTGTTGTACTTGTAGAGTATTAGCACAAAACCCTGATACTAGTAGTAATGAACCTTATGTTTTAACTAGTACATTCTTTACTATTAATCTAGATTGTGTTTCTGCTATTAAATGTTTACCTGATGTCTTAATCAGTGGTGTATAAAAAATAAAGTCCATCTTTAGTCTGATGGGCTTTTTATTTCTAATCTAGTAATTGTTGATATTGGTATAACTTCATTATCTAATGTTATTATAGAATCATTTTTCTTTAAAGCTAAATATGTATCAATACTTTTACCTGCAAAATCAATAGTAACAGGAATATTAAAAGCATAACCTTTAGTTTTAAATATCTTATTTATTTTTTCTTCTATTGATAGGTTATTATCAATATTTTTTTTAGGTTCCATAGGCTTTATTTTATTAGTTACTTTCTCATAATAATACTTTTGATTTGTATCTCTTATATTGTTACTAACTTTAAAAATTGGTGGTAATTGTTTCATAGTTTTTTTCCTCCTATTACATTTTATGTTTTTTATATAATAAATTTTACTATTTTTTGATATAATAGTAATGATTTGAAAGGAAAGGTGATCCTTAATCTATGCATAGAAAAAGAAAAATCGATTTAACAATTGTTATACCTATAGTTTTATTTTTTATTATAAGTATTACTAGTATATATAGTGCGATGACTTATCTTTCACCTGATAATGGTAATTTGGCATTAAAACAGGCGATATGGTATTTAGTTGGTGTGGTTGTTATTATAATTCTTTTTAAACTTAAGAATGATTATTTATATAGGAATGCATGGTTTTTTTATATTATTGGAAATATTTTGTTATTGTCACTACTACTCTTTGCACCAGAAATTAATAATAGTAAGTGTTGGTTTGTTATTCCTTATATTGGTAGTTTTCAACCGAGTGAGTTTATGAAGATTTTTATTATGTTAGTACTTGCTGTAATGATTTCTAATTTTAGGGAAACAACTGATCATCCTAGTATTAAGGAAGAAGCGATATTTATTATTAAAACTTTAATAGTGGTTTTAATTCCTAGTGTTTTAACTTTTTTAGAGCCTGATACTGGTTCTGTTATGATTTACTTTATAATTTATTTCTGTATGATGTTTACATCTGGTATTAGACTTAGATGGTTTGTTATTTTAGGAATTATAATTGCTATTGTACTTAGTTTAGTATTGGGGTGTTATTTTTTAAATGAAGATTTATTTGTAAATATCTTTGGAACTGATTTATATTATAGATTCGATAGAATTTTGGATTGGCAAAATGGTAGTGGATTACAGTTAGAGAATGCTTTAGCGGCGATTGGTTCTGCAGGAGTGTTTGGACATGGTTTTAATGAGACACCAATATATTTCCCAGAGTCTGGAACTGACTTTATCTTTGCTGTTTATGCATCTAACTTTGGACTACTTGGAGCGATAGTTTTAATTGCAATTATTGTTTTCTTTGATACAAGATTAATTAATATGGCTACTAAGAAAATTGCATCAAGGGATAAATTTGTTTTAGCAGGTATTATTGGTATGCTTGTATTTCAACAAGTACAAAATATTGGAATGACTTTAGGATTATTACCGATAACAGGTATTACTTTACCTTTCATTAGTTATGGTGGTAGTAGTTTATTATCTTATTTAATATTAGTTGGTATTATTTTAAATATAGGTAATGAAAAGATGCGAGAATATAACATTTAAAAAAAAGAAGAACTAGTCTTCTTTTTTTAATACTTCAGTATATACTTCTTTTAACTGTTTGCCTACTGTTTTAATATCACAGTTTTTAGCTATTTTTCTTGCTCCTTTACTTACACTTTTTAACTCTCCATTTAAAAACATTTTTATTTTCTTTTCAAATTCCATAACATCTTTCGCTTTATAAACATTTACTTCATCTGTTAAATAATTAAATATTGGTATATCTCTTATTATTGTGTTAGTTTCCATAGCACATGCTTCGATGATTGGAATACCTTCTGTCTCTTCAAAGGTTGGGAATAAGTATAAGTCACATCCTCCTAAAGCTTCTCTTATCATTTCCTGTGGTACATGACCTGGGAACTTAATATTAGGTAAGTCTTTGGCATCTTTTAAGGCTTTTTTAACATCACTAGTCGCTGCACTTATTGGACTTGAACCAAACCAGATAAACTTATATTCAGGTAGTCTTTTAGCAAGTTCTACAAAGTCAACTATTCCTTTTCTTCTACTATAGATACCAATACCTACTATTACTTTATCATCTTTCTTATAATCATATCTTTTACGAAAACTTTCTTTATATGATTTATCAGGCTTAAAGAAATCTAGTTCTAGTCCATTAGATATAGCGACTATTTTCTTATTTTCTAGTCCTTTATAATGCTCTAAGATATTTTTAGAATATTCTGTAGGTGTTACTATAATATCTCCATAGCGATAGCATTTAATAATCCACCACTTAAATAACTTACTAGTTAGATGTCCAAAAATAAAACCATCGCGATAATCTTCTTCTGTTGAATGAGCATGATATACGATTTTTATTCCTTTCTTCTTTAATTTTCTTACAAGAAAATATGACTTTAAAAAATATGTATTAATATGGGCGATATCATAAGTATCATTTATATCTGTAGTATAAGGAATGTTTTCTAATTCTAAAGCCTTCATTTGATGTTGTATCGCTTTACCTAGTCCACTTACTCCTATTACTTTTAATCCTTCTGCATATAATAAAACTTTCATAAAAACTTCCCTTTCTTTAATTTATTATACCTAAAATTTATTAAGTGAACAATTGAGTTATAGAACTTTTTTTGTCTCTAATTCTTCTTCTGGTAATATTATTTTGCCATTTCTAGAATCTAAAATAAAGTTCATTTCATAATCTCTTTCAACAAAATATCCTGTTATACCTTGTTCTTTTAACTTTATAATTAATTCTTCTATAGCTTCATAAATAAGACGGATATTTGGATCGTCTTTAGGTAAAGGAGTAACTCCAAATGTTAAACCAATTTTAATAGGATCATCTTTATTTAAGTCACTATTCATAATAGCATCGTATAAATCATCTATTCTTTTTAATTTTATTGGATTATCTTCACTATCAACATAAAAATCATCATTTCTAATTACTGATGGATTAATATGGGAAGCGAAAGCAAAGTTAGGTGCTAAAGCCCAAACAGATACGCAACATTGTAAATTATCTACATATAATAATGGTTTAGATGAAGTAGTAACTTTAAAGCTGTGCATTGGTACATGTTGAATTAATTCTAATGGTATATTTTGAATATCAAATTCCCATAACTCTAAACTTTTCTTAATTAATTCATCATTATATTCAAACAATTTAAATGTCTCCATAAATATTACACATCCTCTCTACACTATTTTCCAATAATTCTAGTACTTATACATAGTAACTAAATTTTATCATTGTCTAATCATTATGTCAAAAAAGTGCAATCTTATATTTACGCAATTAATAATAGCATTTTTTTAAAATAAATGTTGACAAGCGTTTTTTTACTGTGATATAATCAATTTGTTCTTAAAAAACGGGGAATTAGCTCAGCTGGGAGAGCGTCACGTTTGCACCGTGAAGGTCAGGGGTTCGATCCCCCTATTCTCCACCATTTAGAATTTATCCCTTGTATATCAAGGGTTTTATTATGTAAAAAATTAAGTTAGGCTTGTCCTAGCTTTTTTTGTCATAAATTTAAGTTATTTCATATTTTATATTAGGTGGTGAGATAATGGAACATTTTTGTCATAATGGTTGTTTTATTTTGGGGCCTACTGGTCCAACTGGTCCTATGGGAATATCTGGTGCGACAGGTCCTACGGGGCCAACGGGTGCAAATGGTGTTACTGGTCCAACAGGTGCGACTGGTATAACAGGACCTACAGGCGCTACTGGTGTTACTGGTCCTACAGGAGAAACAGGACCTACAGGGATAACGGGTCCTACGGGGCCTACTGGTCCTGAACTAGATAATAATTATGCTCTTGTTGTAAATCAAGCATCAGATATTAATTCTAGTAGTTTAATTCCAATGACTTTGTTATTTAGTGGTGGAACTCCTAGTATTACTGTAAGTGATACTACTATTACTCTACCAAGTCCTGGAACTTATTATATTTCTTTTAGTTTAACTGGTAGACTTGGAGTTAATCAAAATGGAACTGTTATTCCTATTATTAATGGAGTAGTTCAAGATCGTTTTGCATCTACTAATAATACTAATAGTGTTAATACTGATATTACAATAGAAGATGGTATATTAATACAAGCTCCTATTGATAGTACTATTCAGTTCTTATATACTGGTAGTACTGCTATTTCTAGAGTAAACTTTTTTGTTTCAGTTTTTAAAGTATCGAATCTCTAAAATATATACTTATTATTACATAGTAATTCTTGTTTTTATAATTAGTTTATGTTTAAATAATTTTAGAAAGAAGGAAATACTATGGCAATAGATTCTCATATGCATATTAATAGTATAGTTTCTAAAAATATAGAAAAAGAAATACTTGATATAAATAATAACTCTACTCTAAAAAATGTTATTAATGTTTCTCTAAATAGTGAGACTGCAAAAGAGTCCATAATTATTTCTAACTCTAATGCAAAATTCTACTCTGCTATTGGTATTCATCCTTTATATGTAGAAAATCAAAGTATTGACGATTTATATGACATTGCTCTTAATGAGAAATTAGAAACAATTACTATATCTCTTTTGCAGGAAGGATTACTTATAAAAATGCTAAAAAATCTATTGAAGTAGCGAATAGTGTTCCTAATGGTTTATTTTTGGTAGAAACTGATAGTCCTTATATTAGTCCAGAACCTGTTAGAAATTTAGTTAATCAATCTAGTAATA
>CALVIY010000038.1 GCA_944331955.1 uncultured Bacilli bacterium | reverse complement strand
TAATTATTACTAATCTTTTTAGATCTGAAAAAAAGAATGCTGAAAATTTACTCAGCACCCTTTAATGTCGAAGAACCCTTATTAAAGAGATCTTACTTTTTTACAAATATTCTTTCAATTTTTTAATAATGTCATCTTGGAAATATTTAAAACGATTAGCAAGATCTAAGACTTTATCATCTATTTCTTTATCTTTATACTTTGCTAACTTCTTCTCTAAATCAATACTTCCCATAGATACACCTTTAATAAGCATATCTGCCATGGCAGAATCACTATTATCATCCTTAACTTCTTTATCAATACCCATATTAGCCATTACTTTAGTAACAATACCATTTTTTTCTTTTTTACAGTTATTCTTATTTAATATTTTCTTAGCATCGTCATAGTATCTTTCATAACCTTTAATAATATCTTCAACAGTATCTTTAATCTTATTATCCTTCTTCTCTAAAGTATTACTAAGCTTAGTTAAAGTAGAAATAGCCATTTCACTATCTTTATAAATATGATTAACAATTTCTAAACTTTCATCCATTTAAATCATTCCTTTCATCTTTAATATGAACTTTTTTTAAACTTTTATTCCAAATATTAGTAGAAATTGATATAATTAAGAAGGTAGAGAAAGGTAAAGTGAGAAGTATGATTAAAAATATAGATAATATTTCTATGAATTGCCAGAGTAGTATTAAAATAAGTGATGGCTTAACTATTTATTTTGATCCTTATGATATAAAAGAAAAAGTAAATAATGCAGATTATATTTTCATAACTCATCCCCATTGGGACCATTTAGATATAGATTCAATTAATAATATTGCAAATGAAAAGACTATAATAGTTGGACCATCTAGTGTTATTGAAAAGTTAAATAAAACTTTTAATTTACTAGAAGTAGAACCTAATAAGACTTATAATTTAGATAATATAACTTTTAAAACAGTACCTTCTTATAATATAGGACGTGAATATCATCCAAAAGATGCAAGATATGTTGGTTATCTTTTAACTTTAAATGATATTACTTACTACATACCAGGAGATACTGATGTAATAGAAGAGTTAAAAGAACTTAATGCAGATATTATCTTCTTACCAGTAGGAGGAACTTATACAATGAATAGAGAAGAAGCGGTAGAACTTGCTAATACAATTAAACCTAAATATGCTATTCCTATTCATTATGGACTTGCCGTAGGAAGTAGAGAAGATGCTAAATACTTTGTAGATAATTTAAATAAAGAAATAAATAGTAAAATATTTTATTAAAAAGGGGTAATAAAATGATAGAGTTTAAAAATGTTTTTAAGAAGTATAAAAGTACTAATGTTCTTTCTAACATTTCCTTTAAAATTGAAACAGGAAATATCGTTTGTCTAATAGGAGAGAGTGGTTGTGGTAAAACTACAACTTTAAAGATGATTAATAGATTAATTAGTCCTACAAAAGGACATATTTTAATAGATGGAGAAGATATTAATAATAAAAATGTTATTGAGCTAAGAAGAAATATTGGTTATGTTATACAACAAACAGGTCTTTTTCCTCATCTTACAATTAGAGAAAATATTGATTTAATTGCAAGATTAAAGAAAATGCCAGAGGATGAAATTAATAAAAAGACTAAAGAAATGATGGATATGGTAGGACTAGATATGTCTTACTTAGATAGATATCCTACAGAATTATCAGGAGGACAACAACAACGAGTAGGAGTTGCAAGAGCCTTTTTAACAGATCCATCTATAATACTTATGGATGAACCATTTTCAGCTTTAGACCCTATGACTAGGAACTCTTTACAAGATGAACTTTTAAGGATAGAGGAGAAATTTAAAAAGACTATTGTCTTTGTTACTCACGATATGGATGAAGCGATTAAAATAGCCGATAAAATCTGTATAATGGATGGAGGACATATTATTCAGTATGATACACCTGAAAATATTTTAAAGCATCCTAAAAATAAATTTGTTAGTGACTTTGTAGGACCTAAAAGAATATGGACATCACCTGAATTTATTAAAGTAAAAGATATTATGTTAAAAAGTCCTGTAACTTGTAGAGAAAATTTATCTTTATTTAGATGCCTTACTAAAATGAGAAATCTAAAAGTAGATACATTGATGGTTGTAGATAGTAAGAAAAAATATTTAGGTTCTATTATTATAGATGAACTTTCACCAAGTTCTGATTTAAAGAAAAATGCTAGTAACTACATATCTAAAAATTCTATTAGTGTTAAAGATACAGATTCTCTTATAGATGTTTTAAATGTTGTCAATAATGCCAAAACAACTACTATTCCTGTAGTTAATTCTAAAGGCATTTTACAAGGGTTAATTACAAGAGGTAGTCTTCTTACTTCCTTAAGCAGTCAATTTCTAGAAGGGAGTGATAAGTAATGGATTTTTTAGAATATATCGGTAATAATATTGATCAAATTATATCTTTACTAATAGAACATATTGAACTAACTTTTCTATCAGTCTTACTTGCTATTGTAATAGGAGTACCTATTGGTATTTTAATAAGTTATGTTAAAAAGATTAATAAACCTGTCTTAGGTATTGCAAGCGTTATTCAAGCGATACCTAGTATGGCTCTTTTGGGTTTTGCTATTCCTTTTCTTGGAATTGGTACAACCCCTGCGATTGTAATGGTTGTTTTATATTCCTTATTACCAATTATTAAGAACACTTATACAGGTATTAGTAATATAGATAGTAATATGATAGAGTCTGCAACTGGTATTGGACTAACTAAATGGCAAATACTTTACAAAATTCAAATACCTCTAGCTTTACCAGTAATTATGGCAGGTATTAGAATAAGTGCTGTTACAGCGGTAGGACTAATGACAATGGCTGCTTTTATCGGAGGTGGAGGTCTAGGTTATCTTGTTTTCTCAGGTATTAGAACTGTTAATAACTATCAAATACTAGCAGGGGCAATACCAGCATGTCTACTTGCTTTAGCAGTCGATTACATTATTGGTATAGTTGAAAAACTAGTAACCCCTATAAGTCTTCAAAAGGGTAGTGACTTAGATAAGAAATTATTAAAGAAAAAAAGATTCCATCAAAAGCTTATCTTAGTAGTAACTGCTATCATCTTAATCATAATCTTTGGTTACACATTTTTTTCATCAAATAAAAATGACAATGCTATTGTCGTAGGTAGTAAAGACTTTACAGAACAAAATGTTCTTTGCTATATGGTAAGTGATGCGATTAAAGATAAAACAGATTATGATGTAGTAGAAAATTGTAATTTAGGTGGTACTCAAGTATGCTTTGAAGCTTTAAAAAGAGGAGATATTGATTTATATATAGACTATACAGGTACTGTCTATGGAGATACTCTAAACTATGAGCCTATTACTGATATAGAAAAAGTTTATAATACCGTAAGAAGTGATTTAAATAGTAAATATAATATTAAAGTCTTAGATCAAATGGGCTTTAATAATACTTATACTCTTGCTGTTAAACAGGAAACTGCTAATCTTTATAACCTAAAGACAATGAGTGATTTATCACGTGTTTCAAGTAATTTAGTAATCAGTCCAAGTCTTGAATTTATCAATAGAGAAGATGGACTAAATAGAGTTAGTAGTGTATATTCTTATAATTTTAAAGATACTATTGGAATAGATGGTAGTCCAAGATATACAGCTTTAATGAATAATGAAAGTGATGTAGTAGATGCCTTTGCAACAGATGGACTACTAAAGAAATTTAATCTTGTTGTCTTAGAAGATGATAAAAATGCTTTTCCACCATATTATGCAATACCACTTGTTAGAAGTGATACTTTAGAAGAGTATCCTGAAATAGAAGAAGTATTAAGTAGTCTTGGAAGTAAGTTAAATAATGACATTATGAGTGAATTAAATTATAGAGTAGATGAACTAGGAGAAAACCCAAGAGATGTTGCAAGAGAATATCTTGATAGTGCAGGTTTTTAAGCTTATAAGAACTTGAAAATAAGATATATTTATGATATGATGAATATGTAAAGAAAATTTACATATAAATAAAAAAGAGGAATACCTAGTTTTGCATCATGGGTATTTATCTCAATAAAATGAGTTCACCCTTATACAGTGATGTAAAGGGTGTTTATTTATATAATATTAAAAGTACTATTATTAGTAATAATATCGTTATTAATAAATCTTTCTTGCTCATAGGCAAGGCTCCTTTCTAACCATTAGAAATGGAAAATAAGGAGATAAACACCCATACTAAGTATTCCTAATTAAATAATAGCATAAATGCATCTATAAAACAATCGAACAAGATACATTTTTTTGATAGAAATTTTATTTGCAATTATAAAGAAAATAATATAGGCTTAATAAAATTAATCGGTGAAATATAAAAAGTAGGTGTAGGCAAAATGATTATTACAAAAGAAATGTTAAATGAAAAAGTTCCTAAAGAGATGTTTCCAACTAGGTTTGATAGTGCTACAGACATATATATAAATACAGAAAAAGGATTGTTGCTATACAATATTAATCCAACTACATGGAATTTGTTATATCCCTTCTTTGGGCAGAATAATAAATTTACTATCAATAGTTATGATATAAAAAATAAAGATATTACTTTTAAAGAATTAATTGATATTTATAAAGAGATTTATAATAGAGAATATGTAGAAAAACAAGGATATAATGAGGATAAGCGGAAGCAATCATTAATAGAAGAATTTAATAATACCTTTAAATTAAATAATACTACTATAAGTAATAAACTGGATTTTCATTATGAATTAAAATATTCTAAATCTAAAAATGTATATACTCTTTACTATTTAGAAAGTTACATCGTAAATAGAGTAGATTTTAAAACTTTAATTCCTCAAAAAAATTATCCACAAGAATTTTTAAATTTATTTAGTTATCATAATGAAACAGAAATAAATGGTGTTAAGTTAGTTGATAGTTTAATTTATATATTAAAAGATAAAGAAAAAATTAAACTATTAAAAAATAATTTAATAAATCTATAGTTTCAATGCTCTTGAAAATAAGACATATTTATGATATGATGAATACGTAAAGGAAATTTACATATAAATAAAAAAGGGAATACCTAGTTTTCCTATGTTAGGTACTATCCCTTAAAATTTAATTTAAAAGATGGTACCGACTCAAGTAGTTGGTACTAATTTTATTAGAATGATAATAATTATAATGATAAGTAATATAATGATGTTGCAAAGATATTTCTCTGTTTTTCTCATATTATCAATTCCCCTTTCACATTATATAAATTAGTATAAGTTAGGGGGATAGTACCTAAACAACTAGATATTCCATTAATAATGTAACATATATATTAAAATAAAACAATCGAACAAGATACATTTTTTAATAGAAATTTTGTTTGTAATTATAAAGAAAGGAAAAGTTAATAATGAAAATAAAATATAATGTTTCTAATATAAAGTGTATTGGTTGCGAGAACAGAATAATGAACTCTTTAAAGATGATAAAAGGAGTTAAAGAGGTTGAAGCTGACTATAATACTGGAGAAGTTATTGTAGACTTGAAAAACGAAAAAGTAAGTAATGAAGTTAAAGATTTACTTAATAATTTAGATTTTCCTGTAAATAGTGAAGATATTGTTAAATAAAAATACTTGGGTAAATTAGTAAAAGTATTCTTTTATTTTGCTATAACTATTAACTAATTCTTCTTCTATACCTCTTTTACAATTAGCAGGGGAAGGAGAAGGTAATTTAAAAGCTTCTATCCCAACATCTTTAAGAAGATATTTATTATATAAACTATATGCCTTAGTACCAGTAGTAAATATCGCTTCTATCTTACTTTTATCAACAATTTTCTTAATATCATTAGGTATAACATCTTTAATACTACTATCACTTGATGCTGTTATATTACAACTATATACGACATCAAAAAGAGCGATTTTATGAGTTAAGAGAAACTTTTCCCTATCTTGATTAGAATTTCCAATATCTTCCTTAAATACCTTTTCTAAAGTAGACCAAAATCTATTCTTAGGATTTCCATAATAAAAACTATTTTCTCTTGATTTAATAGAAGGGAAACTTCCTAATATTAAAACTTTAGACTCACTATTATAAATTGGTTTTAATGGATGAACTACTTTCAAAAATACCACCTCTTGTGTTAGTATAATTATAGAATTTGTTTTTGTAAAGAAGGTGTTTTAATGCAAGATATAAATTATTTATTATATAGATTATCTAAATCAAAGTTTAGAAGTAGTTTTCATCTTAAAGAAAAAGATATAGAATATATTGATAAAAAAGGAATAGATAAAATTAAAGAACATGCTTATGACTTTATAAATAAAAGGTTAAGACCAAGTATTATTCCTAACGATGGAAAACAAACACCTATGAGAGGGCATCCTGTCTTTATAGCAGAACATGCAACTGCAACTTGTTGTAGAGGATGTCTAAATAAATGGTATGGTATCCCAAAGAATAGAGAATTAACTGATATGGAAGTAGATTATATTGTAAAAGTAATTATGATGTGGATAGAAAATGAATATAAGAAAAAATAAAAACTAAGCCAAAAGACCTAGTTGAATCTCTAAATAGTGGTGGGCTGTTAGGGATTCGAACCCTAGACCCACTGATTAAGAGTCAGTTATGGTAATTATTACCTATAATTTTCTAGTGTTTTTTATTAGTTTTTATTTGAAGTAAAAGAAAGTGTAATACTAAAGAATATTACCTATTATGTTCTTTTACTTTTTATTTTGCCACTAAATTGCCACCAAATATTACTCAAAAAATTTATCCATAGTTACACCTAAAACAATAGATATTTTATATAGAGTATCTAAAGAACAGCCAATTTCTCCCTTTTTATACTCTAATCTTCTGATAAAGTCGTAAGACTTACCAACATCTAAAGCTAGTTGCTCTTGAGTAATACCAGCTTCTATTCTATATTTCTTTATATTTTTAGAAACTTTTTCCATAAACTTATCGTCAAAATTAAAGTCCCTTTTAAAAGTAGTCAATATAATCACCTCTAGCTTATATTGTCCTATTTAAAACTTTTTATGTCCGGGAACTGTAAAGTCCGGTAAAAATTATTTACTTTTGTAATTCATTGTGTAATAATAAAATAAAGATAGGAGCAATTTTTATGGTTAAATGTAGTAAATGTGGAGTAGAAATTAAAGAGGACGATAAATATTGTCCTAATTGTGGTACTGCTAATATAAATGCAGTAAAAAAGAAGAAAAAAAATAATAAGTTTTCAAAAACAGTATTAGTTTTAATAGTTGTTTTACTTTTAGTAGCTTTGCTATCATCTTTGTTTTCGTCTAAAGAATTAGAAGATAATAATGAGGAGTATAATATTAAAAACGAGTTACAAGAATTTTTAGAATCAACTATAGTATCTCCAGTTGTTACTAATAATAATATAAAAAATATTAATTTGAGTGAGGTTAGTAAAGATAAATATGATGTAAATGTTAGTTATTTTAGAGATACAGATTCATTGCTATATTTTAGTGGGGTAGATTCACAGTTTTATATTAAAGAGACAATAACAACATCTAGTACTTATAAAAAATATATTAATGATATTACTTTTGAGTGTAGTGATAGTACAGGAGTAAAATATTATATATATTATAAAGATTTCAATAATATTACATTAGATAATATTGATAGTAATACAACAATACTTGATAGTAATAAAAATATAATTAACACAACAGTAGAGCAAGAAAAAGCAAACTATATAACTAATTATAAAAATAGTTGTCAAACTTTAGATTATGATACAATATTTAGGTATGCAGAAGATTATGAGGGGCAAAGAGTTAAATATACTGGTAAAGTTGTTCAAGTAATTGAAACAGGAACATTATTTGTATATTATAGAGTAAATGTGACACAGGATGAGTGGGGGTACTATGATGACACCGTATATGTTAGTTATATGCAAGATGAAAATTCAACAAGAATCTTAGAAGATGATATTATCACGTTTTATGGTACTTTATCAGGATTATATACTTATGAAACTGTTTTGGGTTCTTCTGTTACTATTCCAGAAGTAAGTGCTGAATATATAGATATTAATATGTAAAAAGAGCTATAGATTAATTTCTATAGTTTTTATATAAAAAATACAAATAAAAAACTAAGCCAAAAGACCTAGTTGAATCTCTAAATAGTGGTGGGCTGTTAGGGATTCGAACCCTAGACCCACTGATTAAGAGTCAGTTGCTCTACCAACTGAGCTAACAGCCCATAAATTGATTACTAATATAATATAGCATAGAAATTTTAAAAAATAAAGTATTTTTTTGTTACAATGTGACAAAATTAAAGAAAAAAGAAGTTATTTCTAGAAAGGAACAACTTCTTTATTAACTCTTTTATTAATGAAATGTTGGATAACTAATAAAACTATACCAAGAATAATACCAATAAATGTAATCATATAGAATGTATCAGTAACAGGCTTTAAGATAATAGTAGCATTAGCAACACTAGACATTCTATCACTTATTAAAGACACTAATCCATTAAATAATAGAGTAGATATTGATACTGTTATAGACACAATACCAATATATTCTAAGAAATTTTTCTTTTTAAAACTACTTATAAATAATAGTAATGCAATAACACCAATAACTATATAAAGAGTAGTATGTAAACTATCATCTCTACAAATCTTAATAATATCAACTAAAAACTGTCCACTACTAGATACTTCTTCATCACTATCATCACTACTAGTTCCATTAATAACAATATTCAAATTATTATTAATAGCATCATTCGCATATGTCTCCAACTCACTTTTCTCATTATCATCTAAATTAAGTTCATATTTCTCATTCGCTTTGTCAATAAATTCTCTAGTTTCATCATTAATTTCAATACTGCCATCATTTAAGTAAGAATCAATTCCCTGTTGTAATATTTCATTAACATAATCTTTCGCTTCTTCAGTTTGTAAAATAGAATCAACTTGTTCTTCACTAACTCCATAACTATCAGCATAATTGTAAATCTCAGTTCCATAGTCAGTATCTTTAAAATCATTAACTATAACCTCATAATCAAGACTATCAAGTATTTTTCTTGTAGAACTAGGACTAGTAAGACTACCTACTGTAAAAACTGCAATAGTAACAATAACTGCAATAAATAGAGCAATAGTAAGTAAATAATTAATAAAACTCCTCATAATTTCCTCCTTCTTTTGACATTATTATAGCACGTGTTTAACAGTTTATAAATCTATAAATTTATGATATTATTAAATAGAAATGAGTAGGAAGGCTGTGAAGTTATGAAAGAGAAAGTAAAAAGATATAACCCTGATATAAAAAAGGGACTAACTAGTAAAGAAGTAGAAGAAAGATTTTCTAATAACCTAGTTAATTTTAATACTGATGTTAAAACAAAAACTGTTAAAGAAATAATAGTAGAAAATGCTTTTACTTTATTTAATATCATCAATATTGTCTTAGCTATTGCTATAATATCAGTAGGTTCTTTTAAAAACTTAACTTTTATAATTATAATCGTTCTAAATACTTTAATTAGTACAATTCAAGAACTAAGGTCTAAATATACTATAGATAAACTATCAGTCATATCAGAACATAAGATTAAAGTAATAAGAAACTCTAATATAGAAGAAGTATCTCTTGATGAAGTAGTACTTGATGATATTGTTAAATTTACTAGTGGTAATCAAATAGTAGTAGATTCCATCATTAAAGAAGGAGAAGTTCTAGTAGATGAATCATTTATTACAGGAGAAGAAGAAAATGTTTTAAAAAAAGAAGGAGATATGCTTCTATCAGGTAGTTTTATTGTAAGTGGTACTTGTACATGTAAAGTAGAGCATATTGGTTATGATAATTATACTGCTAAAATAAGTAGTGATACTAAATATATTAAAGAAGTATCTAGTGAAATTATGAGAAGTTTAAATAAAATTGTTAAGACAATTTCTTTTGTCATTGTTCCTTTAGGAATACTTTTATTCGCAAGACAAATGTTTCTTCCTAATAATACCTTTGAAAATGCTGTTGTTAATACTGTCGCTGCTCTTATTGGTATGATACCGGAAGGCTTAGTATTACTAACAAGTACAGTCTTTGCCGTTAGTGTTATAAGACTATCAAAGAAAAAAGTCCTTGTTCAAGATTTATACTGTATAGAAACCCTTGCAAGAGTAAATGTAATTTGTCTTGATAAGACAGGAACAATTACAGAAGGTGTAATGGAAGTAAAAGATGTTATAGATAAAGAAATGTCTAAAGTAGAGTTAAAAGATTTACTTGGAACTATAGTTCATATTATTGATGATGATAATCCTACTGCCAAAGCTTTAAAGAATGCTTTTTATAATAAAAATACTTTAGATTATGAAAAAATTGTACCATTTAATTCTACTACTAAATGTTCAGGACTTGTGTTAAAAAATGGAAAAGCTATTTTTATAGGAGCTCCCGAATTTCTTTTAAAAGATTATAAGAAATATAAAGAAGAAGTAGATAAACTAACTAGTGATGCTAGAGTAGTAGCAGTAGTAGAGTATAGTAATTATAATAAGAAAAATGAAAAACAAAAATTACTAGGGTTTGCCCTACTTCAAGATAAAATTAGAAAAGAAGCAGCATCTACAATAAAATACTTTAAAGACCAAAGAGTTAAAGTTAAGATTATATCAGGTGATAATAAAAATACTGTTTTAAATATCGCTAAACGTGCAGGAGTAGGGGATAATTTAAAAGCGATAGATTTATCTACTTTAAAAAGTGAGAAAGAAATAAAAGAAGCTGCTTTAAAATATGATGTTTTTGGTAGAGTTAAACCAGAAGAAAAACATATCTTAATAAAAGCCTTAAAAGATGCTGGTAATACCGTTGCAATGACAGGAGATGGTGTTAATGACTGTCTTGCCTTAAAGGAAGCGGATTGTTCTATCGCTATGGCTAGTGGTACAGATGCTGCAAGAAGTGTCTCACAACTTGTCTTATTAGACTCTAACTTTGATTCTATGCCTAGTGTAGTTTTAGAAGGAAGAAGAAGTATAAATAACTTGCAAAGATCTGCCTCACTTTTCTTAGTTAAGACAATTTATGCCGGACTACTTGCATTCATCTTTCTATTTTTAGAAGAATCGTACCCATTTATTCCAGTTCAATTAACTTTATCAAGTGTTGTAACTATAGGAATACCTTCATTTATACTAGCTTTGGAACCTAATAAAGATTTAGTAAAGGGAAATTTCCTAATAAATGTCTTGAAAAAAGCCGCACCACCAGCCTTTGTTATCGTTATAAATATTGTTATTATTACTTTATTTGGTAGTGCTATCGGCCTAACTTATGCCAAAGTGTCTACTTTATCTTTAACAATTACTGCCTATGTATCATTTATTCTTTTACACAAAGTATGTCAACCATTTAATAGAGTTCGCCTAATTCTCTTTGCTTTAATGTTTTATTTATTCATCTACTGTATTATGAACTTAACTACACTTTTCTCAATTACACATTTTGATTACTTAATGATATTTATAACATACATTTTAATGTTTGCATCTCACGAACTATATAAAATGTTTGAAATATTAGTAGATAAGGTTGTTAAAAAACTAAAAATATAAATGCTTTAAAAAACTTTTAGAGCATTTTTTTATTTATAGTAAATAATTATAATGAGGAGGTGGTAATATATCTAAGAATTATGGGTTCCAAAATGAATGGGACTTCTTCAACTACCTTAATGGTAAGAAAGTAGGCGAAGTAAATTCTATGTTCAAAGAATTTTTACAAGCCAATTTTCCTAATATTAATGATAATATGAAAATAACTGCCTATGTTAATCTTAATAAAGAAAAAGAAGATATTTGGATTAAAGTAGGTAAAGAGAAAAAATCTATTAGCATTAAAATGGGAAAAACAAACACTGTTCATAATGAGTACATCTATAGTTTTACTAACTATTTAGCTAAAGAAAAAGTTCCCCTTAAAATTATTAATATAATATTAGAATATTTCTTTGCTGATGGTACTCATAATGGTAGTGGAGCAAGAAAGTTAACTTTTCCTGATTACAAGTTGAAGATAAAAAGAAAAATAAAAAAAGTTAATAAGTATTTTGCCAAAAATGAAGAGTTACTTATTAAATTAATTAAACGCTTTGTAATAGGTAAGACTGATATCCTAATTCATGGAACCGTTGATGATTTTTCTTATATTACTAAAGATGAAATAATTAAGTTTTTGCTTGAATGTAAAGATGAACCATCTTCAACCATTCATTTTTCTCGCCTAATCTTTGCTGCCAAAAGTCGTAATAATCCAGTTGACAAATTCATATTACAGATTAAATGGTACAACTTAGGTGACGAGATAGCTTTAGTAAGAAACAAAAAAGACCTGTGATTAAACAGATCTTTTTAACTACTTATATAATGGCGGAGACAGAGGGATTTGAACCCTCGCAGCAGTTGCCCGCTCTACACCCTTAGCAGGGGCGCCTCTTCAGCCTCTTGAGTATGTCTCCAAAACGCTTCTCTTCTTTGTCATTAGACATTTATAATATTACCTTAAAGAAATATAAATGTCAAGAAATTTTTCTATATAGTATAAGAATCTGAATTCTACATGTAAATGCCCGTCTTAGTATAGGATGGGTTTTTAGTTGTCTAATTAAACGTGCAGTTAGTT
>CALVIY010000037.1 GCA_944331955.1 uncultured Bacilli bacterium | reverse complement strand
TTACTTGAAAGATTTGAAGTACAATGTAGTAAACATAATTACAACTTTCCATTTTTACTTGGACAAGGTATTTGGAATAATGGTGAGAAATTAAAGTCAACAGATAGACTTAGAAAAGTTTGGAAACATGGAACATTATCTACTGGTTTTATTGGACTTGCTGAATGTTTAAAGGCTTTAACTGGTAAACATCATGGTGAAAGTGATGAAAGTGAAAAGTTAGGTTTAGAAATCATTACATTTATGAGAAAGCGTTGTGATGAGTATTCTAGTAAATATAATTTAAACTTTACTTGTCTTGCAACTCCTGCTGAAGGACTTTCTGGTAGATTTACAGGAATAGATAAAGCGATATATGGAAAGATTAAAGGGGTTACTGATAGAGAATATTATACAAATTCATTCCATGTACCAGTTTATTACAATATAAGTATTACAGAAAAATTAGAGAAAGAAGCACCTTTCCATGAACTTACTAATGGAGGACACATTTCTTATATTGAGTTAGATGGTGATGCAGCATCTAATGTTGAAGCATTTGAGAAGATAATAAGAGTTATGAAAGAATCAGGTATTGGATATGGTGCGATTAACCATCCTGTTGATAGAGATCCTGTTTGTGGATATGTTGGAGTAATTAATGATGTTTGTCCTAAATGTGGACGTCATGAATTTGAAGGGGTTCCAATGGATGTAATAACATCTATAGATAATAATTGTTGTGAATAATAAAAAATAAGAAGGAGGAGTTATATATGAAAAAAATAGTTGGTGAAGGAGAAAAATTTGAAAGAATAAGACGTGTTACAGGTTATTTATCAGGAGATGTTTCTAGATTTAATAATGGTAAACGTGCTGAAGAAAGAGATCGTGTTAAACATAGTGGTCTAAAAGAAGTTATAAGTAAAAAAGAAGGTAAATAATATGAAAATAAGACTAGCTGCTTATTTACAACCAGATTCAATTGTAGATGGAGAAGGGGTTAGAACTGTTATTTGGACACAGGGGTGTCCTCATGCATGTCCTGGTTGTCATAATAAAGAAACCCATAGTTTTAATGGAGGAGCTTTAGTTGATGTTAGTGAAGTTATTGATATTTTAAAAACTATTAAAAATCAAGATGGAATTACTTTATCTGGAGGGGATCCAGTATGTCAAGCGGAAGCTTGTTATGAAATTAGTAAGGCAGCTCATTCTATGGGACTTAATGTATGGTGTTATACAGGATATACTTATGAAGAAATGTTAAAAAATCCTAAAGCTAAGAAGTTACTTAGTGAAGTAGATGTCTTAGTTGATGGTAAATTCATATTAGAAGAGAAAAGCTTGGATATATATTTTAGGGGCTCAAGAAATCAGAGAATTATTGATGTTCCTAAGAGTTTAGAACAAGAAAAAGTAGTACTTGTTGATAAGTATATGCAAGATAAAAGTTATGATGAACCTTATAAAAAGCCAGATTATATGTTTATATAATCTAGCTTTTTCTTTTTTTGTATGCTAAAATATTTATATAAGATAAAAGGAGGTTAAATTTATGGATGGGTTAAAATTTAAAATTGAAGTAGATGGAGAAGTTAAGGAAGCGGAAGTTTTAAAAACAGTTACTATTGATGATAATAATTATGTTATTTATGCTATTGATAAAGGTGATGAGACTAGTGATATCCTAGCTTCTCGTATAATTAAAGATAATGAAGGTAAAGATACTTTAGTAGATTTAGAGACTGATGATGAGCGAAATAAAATAAAAGATGTAGTAAATGTAATGTTTTCATAGAAGGATGCGATAATTATGACTTTAGAAGAGTTAGAAAGACAACTTGAGTCTAATGAGGAGCTTTTAGTTGCTAGTTTAGAACAATATAAGAATGCTAAGGCAATACTTAGAAAAGCTAGGATTACTTCTGTTTCTAATAAACTACTTGCACCATTTAAAAGATTTCAGATAAATCTTGCAGTGGCAAAGTATGATGCAATGATTGAAAAAATAGAGAAAAAACGGGAAAAAGAGCGTGTTAAATTAGAAAAAATACAAGTGAAGGAAACTAGAAAAGCAGCAAAAGAAGACTTTAAGGCAGCACTTAGAGATAAGAGAAAAGAAGATATTAATAATTTTATAGATGATAAAAAAGAAAAAATAGAAAATATTACTTTAGATGTAAAAAATATGGGTAAGGGTGTTGTTAGTAAAACTTCTTCTTTTGTTAGCAATGTTAATAATTCTCTTATAACTAAGATGAAAGAAAATACTACTATAGATTTAACTATTAAGAAGGCTATTGAAGATATGAAGTTAAAACGTGTTACTAATAAACTTAATAGAGTAGTAGAACAAAAGAAAGAGGAAGAGATAAATAATGCTATTAATTTTGATGAAGGGGTTAAAATTGAACTTAAACAAAGAGATGTTCCTTTTTCTAATATAGAAGAAAAAATACAAAAAGCTAGTAAAAAGAATAGTTATATGGGAAAAGCTACTAATAGAGTTGTTAGATACTTTAAAGATAAAAGAGATAAAGCAAAAAAGATGATATTAGATACAGAAATTAATATTATAGGAAATACTTTTGATGTTATGGGTAAAGTATCAATGACTAAGAGTAGAATAACTACAGCTTTCAATAATAGAATAGGTGATTTATTAGTAAATGTTGATGATATAGTTAAAGATGTTAGAACATCTGCTATAGAATTTAAAGATAATATTAATGAATCTATTGCTAATAGAAAAGAATTAAAAGAAAGAAAAAGAGATATGATAGCAGCTTTAAGAGAACAAGATGAAAAAGAGCTTGCTATTAAAAGAGCACAGTTAGATAGTATGAGACAAGCAATGGAAGCAGTTAATCAAGATAGCGATATATTTAGTAATGCTCCTTCTATTGATGTTAGTAGAAAAAAGTAAGAATTAACTTCTTGCTTTTTCTTTAATTTTAATATATTATACCTTAATTGAGGAGGAATATTATGATTGCTAGAACAGTGAATTTTGCAAGTAGAGAAAACCAAATTATAGATTGGTATATGACAGTACCTGAAACTCTTTATGTATCTGAAAGAGATTATAGTGCTTTAAGTTATAAAGAAGATTTAGAGAAACTTTTAAAGCAAGTTGATATATTAATAGATAAATATCCTGATGCTTTAAATGAAGGAACAATTCTAAGAAAAGCTAGAATTTTAACAGAATATGCTAAAGAGAATAATTATACTTTAAGTACTTGTTATTCTTATTATAATGAAGAAAAGAGTGATTTAAAAATACGTAGTGATGTTAGAAAACAATCTTATGGTATTAGAATATTACCTACTAACTTTGATGAGATAAATAAGTGTATTACAGTTACTGGATATGATGCTACATCATCTGGGATAATTTTAAGTAAAAGTGAATTGAAATTAAAATTAAATAAAAATAGATTAGATTATTTTAATATGACTTATATGGATAATTGTTATATGAATTTTGCTTTAGGAAATGAAACACTTACTTATTTAGAGCCTAGAATTTTAACTAAACATTTATAGGAGAAATATATGATTGCTAGAACTTGTAATTTAGTTAAATATGAAGATGAAGTTATAAATTGGTATGAGAATGTTCCTAAAGTTACATCTAGTGCTTTAGAAGAGGGAACAAAATCTTGTTATGATAGAGATATTGATAAGGAAAGGTTAGATGAACTTTTAGGACAACTTAATATATTATTAAAAGAATATCCTGATGCTTTAAGAGAAGATAATATCTTAAATAAATATAAAACTTTAGTAGATTATGTTAAGAGTAGGAAAGTTGCTTTAAATAATTGTTATTCATACTCTAATAAAGAAAGACTTGATAATAGTTCTTGGGGTACTAAAGGATGTACTTATGGTATTAGAATACTTCCTAATAATTGGAATAATGGTTATAAATGTATTACAATTACAGGGTATAATAATACAGCATCAGGAGTTATTATAGGTAAGAAAGAATTAAAGTTAAAATTAAATAGAGGTAATTTAAGTTATATTAATATGAGTTATGTTGATTCCTTAGAGAGTGAGTTCTATAGTAGTGAAGTACTAAGTTACTTAGAACCTAAAATTTTAACAAAACATTTATAAAAATAGTTGCATAAACTATATAAACTGTGATATATTTTGTTTAGTTTTATTTAAAACAAGTGCGAAAGACGGGAATAAGGAAGTTTTATAGAGAGTTCTTGGTTGGTGGAAAAGAATAAATGAATTTATTTCGGATCACTTTCAAGTTGTGCTTTAAGGATAAGTTAAAGCCGGGTAAAACCGTTAAATAATTAAGATAGATTAAATCTATGAACCAAGGTGGTACAGTGTTAATTTTAACGCCCTTGTGATTCATAGATTTTTTTGTTTAGGAGGAGAGATTATGGCATTTAGGGAACTTGAAAAAGGTAAGACTCATGAAGTTGAGATGAATATTTTAAAGACTTGGGAGAAGATGGATATCTTAAAACAATGTATTGATAATAGAGAAGGTAAGGAAAACTTTGTTTTCTATGATGGACCTGCTACTGCTAATGGTAAACCAGGACTTCATCATATGATGGCTAAGTTTTTAAAAGATACTTTCTGTAAATATAAGACTATGCAAGGATATAGAGTTCTTCGTAAAGTAGGTTGGGATACTCATGGACTTCCTGTAGAGTTACAAGTAGAAAAGGAACTTGGCTTTAATAATAAGAAAGATATTGAAGAATATGGTATAAAAGAGTTTAATCAGAAGTGTCGTGAGAGTGTTTGGGAAAATGAGAAAGCTTTTTCTGATTTAACTAAAGAAATGGGACAGTTTATTGATTTAGAGCATCCTTATGTTACTTATGATAATAACTATATAGAAACAGAATGGTGGATTCTTAAAAAATTCTTTGATGAAGGATTATTTTATGAAGGTCATAAGATACTTCCATATTGTACTAGATGTGGTACTGGGTTAGCTTCTCATGAAGTTGCACAAGGTTATAAAGAGGTAACTGCTAATACAGTAATTGTTCCTATGAAGAAAAAGGATGAAGATGTTTACTTTCTTGTTTGGACTACTACTCCTTGGACTTTAATTAGTAATGTAGCACTTTGTGTTAATCCAAGAGAAGAGTATGTATTAGTAGAAAGTCAAGGTAATAAATTTATTGTAGGTAAAAAATTAGTTTCTAAAGTATTAGGTGATGACTATACAGTATTAGAAGAATATAGTGGTAAGAATCTAGAGTATATGGAATATGAACAGTTAATACCTAGTTTAAAAGTAGATAAGAAAGCATTTTTTGTAACAGTAGATGATTATGTAACTATGGAAGATGGTACTGGTATTGTTCATATCGCTCCTGCTTTTGGACAAGATGATTATAATGTAGGAAAGAAATATAATTTACCTGTTTTAAACCCTGTAGGAGAAGATGGTAAATATACTGAAGGATTATGGAAAGGTATCTTGGTATTTGATGCTGATATAGAAGTTATTAAATACTTAAAAGAAAATGGTAAGTTATTTAAGAAAATAAAAATGAATCATAATTATCCTCATTGTTGGAGATGTGATACACCACTGCTTTACTATGCTAAGCCATCTTATTATTTAGAAGTAACTAAGATAAAAGACCAAGTTGTTAAAAATAATAATGAGGTTAATTGGTATCCAGATTTTGTAGGAGAGAAAAGATTTGGTAATTGGTTATTAAATATGAATGATTGGGCAATATCAAGAAATAGATATTGGGGTACTCCACTACCATTATGGAAATGTAGTTGTGGACATCAGGAGATGATAGGTTCACGAGCTGAACTTGTGGAAAAAGCAATCGAAGATATAGATGAGACTATAGAGTTACATCGTCCATATGTTGATGATATTCATATTAAGTGTCCTCTTTGTGGAAAAGAAATGAGCCGTGTTAGTGAAGTAATTGATTGTTGGTTTGATTCAGGTTCTATGCCTTTTGCACAATACCATTATCCATTTGAAAATAAAGAGTTATTTGAAGACCAATTTCCTGCAGACTTTATTAGTGAAGGAATTGATCAGACTAGAGGATGGTTCTATACTTTAATGTTAATATCTACTTTTGTTACAGGTAAAAGTCCTTATAAAAATGTATTAGTTAATGACTTATTACTTGATAAATATGGTAAGAAGATGAGTAAAAGTAAAGGTAATATCGTTAAACCATTTGATTTAATGAATGAGTTTGGTAGTGATGTTATTAGATTCTATTTACCTTATGTATCTCCTGTATGGACACCAATTAAATTTGATAATGATGGGTTAAAAGAAGTTAATTCTAAGTACTTATCAACTCTTAAAAATGCTTATTCATTCTTTGAGATGTATGCTAATGCTGATAAGATAGATCCAAGAGTTTATAATGTTCCTGTTAGTGATAGAGAATTAGTTGATAAGTGGTTACTATCTCGTTTAAATAATACTTTGTCTTTAGTTACTAAAGCATATGATCTTTATGATTTAAATAAAGTAGTTCATTATATTGTAGATTTCTTAAATGATGATTTTTCTAATTGGTATATTAGAAGTAATAGAAAGAGATTCTGGGATAGTGAACTTACTCTTAGTAAAAAGGCAGTATATCAGACTACTTATGAAGTTTTACTTACTTTATGTGAAATGGCAGCACCTATTACACCATTTGTTACAGAAGAGATTTATCGTAATTTGACTGATGGTAAGAGTGTTCATTTAGCGGATTTTCCTAAAGTAGATGAAACATTAATATCAAGTGAGTTAGAAAATAGAATGAGTGTTGTTCGTGATATTTGTAGTTTGGGACGTAATGCAAGAGAAGATGTGTCTATTAAAGTTAGACAACCACTTCATTTCATTATTGTTCCTAAAGTATTTGAAAGTGTTGTAGGAGAATTAGAATCTATAATATTAGAAGAGTTAAATGTTAAAGAAGTGGTTTATGAAGATGATATGAGTCTTTATATGGATTATATTGTTAAGCCTAACTTTAGAGTAGTTGGTAAGATGTTTGGTTCTAATATTAAGGATTTCCAAGAGTTAGTTAGTAAATTTGATATTAATGATGTTAATCAGATTAAAGCAGGTTACTATACTACTGAATTCTTAGGTAATGAGTTAAAGATTACTGAAGATATGATTATTACAACACTTAAGAATAAAGAAGGATATTGTGCATCTAGTAATGGTAATATTAGTGTAGTCTTAGATACTACTTTAACAGATGATTTAATTCTTGAAGGACTTGCTCGTGAAGTAGTTAGAAAAGTACAAAGTTTAAGAAAAGATGCTGATTTTGTTATTACTGATAGAATTAATCTTTACTATAATGGTGAAGAAATTATTGATGTAATGCTTGATAAGTATATGAATTATGTTAAAGAAGAGACTTTATCTATTGATGTTATTAAGGATGAGAGTCTTGATAAAAATATTCCAATTAATGACTTGATGATGGGACTTAAAGTAGAACGTAGAAAAAAATAATATAAGATATGAACCAAAGATGCTTGTAGATTATATAATTCTATGTTAATATTAAGTTAATAAGAATAAGAAAGAAGGTAGTTAATTTATGAAAACGAGTGTTAACACCCATTTACAATATGTTACCTGGGGGGGGGCAGTTTAATAGTAAATTAGTTACTTTCTTTCATTATGACATAAGGGCAGGATAACTATATTCTGTTCTTTTTAGTGTGAGAAAATAATGGGAGGAGTAAGAAAAAATGAATCTAAAGAAGAAAGAAAATATTGTAATAATAGTGATATTAGTAGTAATGTTAATAGCGATAATAGGAGTAAGTTATGCGGCTTTTAACTTTAGTAAACAAGGAAATGTTCCTAATAAAATTACAACAGGATCAATTACCATGACTTATGAAGAAAGCGATAATACTATAAGTTTAGGTAATGCTTTACCTACTCGTGATGCGACAGGTACAACAAGACTAAAAGAAGGAGAGTATTTTGACTTTACAGTAAGTAGTGAGATAACAGGCGAAGTTAATATAAATTATGAGATAAGTGCTAAAGAAGTAGGAGATGGCACCATAGATGGTTCTAATATCAAGTTATATTTAACTAGATTAACAGAAGATGGAACAGAAGAACAATTAATGAGCCCAGAAACATATAATGAAGA
This sequence comes from uncultured Bacilli bacterium, assembly GCA_944331955.1. Taxonomy (GTDB): domain Bacteria; phylum Bacillota_I; class Bacilli_A; order RF39; family UBA660; genus Onthousia. The sequence continues at coordinate 4,799 of CALVIY010000037.1, read as the reverse complement.
GTCAACATCTAATAAATTTACAGGAAGACCTGCAAATGAGATGAGTTTATATACAAGTAGTATGAATAGTAGTGAATCTAATAACTACAGATTAAGAATGTATGTAACAGAAGAATATAATCCTCAAGGAGATGGAGGAGGCTTAACCTTTAAAGTACAAGTAAATGTATATGGGAAAGCAGGAGATAAACCAAAAGGAGCAGGGGAAACAATAATAGAAAATTTAAACAGTGGAAGTACCTTTGATGATGGAACAGATACATTTATAACAGGAACTGACCCTAATAACTATATATGGTATAGTGGAAAGTTATGGAGAGCAGTTAGTATAAATAATGAAGCGAAAACAACTAAGTTAGTAACACAGTGGAATATAAGCGGGATTTCATTTGATGATGATAGTAGTGCTTTTGAAGGAAGTTATATGGAAGATTGGTTAAATGATACAACAGTAGATGGCTTTTTAGGTAATTTAAGAGAACCTGAGAAATTTATTGTAATGGATGCTAAGTGGAATGCAACTATGGATGATAGAGATTTAGGAAGTATAACAAGGCCAGATGGAACGACAACTGTAACTGATGCAGTAGGACTTTTAAATGTGTATGAATACCAATCTAGTAATAATGGTGGTACAAATGGATATTTAAATAATGGGCTTATATGGTTTACTTTAACGTCATATCTATATAAGAAACCTCTTGTTTATAGTGTTTATAATGGTAAATTGTTTAATATTGGTCCGTCTGATGCGTCTGGGGTTCGACCATCCATAAATTTAAAATCTGGTGTTGAAATCTTAGATGGTGATGGCACAATAGATAATCCTTATCGCTTAGAAGGAGATAATGATAATAATCTATCTGGAACATACTTAAAGAACCGATTCAGTGGGGAATATATAAATTTTGGAAATAATGAGAATAATTTATATCGAATAGTAAGCCATGAAAATGGTATAGGTACTAAAATAACAAGTGTAGAACCATTAAAAGATTCTGGTATATTTAAAACTATGGCTTTTGGTGATAATACAACATTTTCAAATGCTAATACTATAGGTTCATTCTTAAATGGAGAGTATTTAATAAATTATGTAGGTAGTGAATATGCTAATATGATAGAGGATACTACAACTTGGTATATTGGGACAGTGGGATATGGTGCATCATATAAATTAGCTAAATATGTAGATACTAATATGAGTAATCAAACTTCAATTACAGTAAGTACTAAAATAGGCTTGCTTCGTCATGGTGAATTAATGTCAGGTCAATTTAATAGTTCTGAAAATAATAAAGATTATTGGACTTTAACACCATTTAATACATCTCAAATTCGAACTCTAAACACTGTTTCTAGTTCGGCCGGCTATAATACTTCAGCCACGGATGGAGTCCGTCCTTCTCTAAATCTAAGATCAAATGTAGTAATAACTTCTGGAGATGGAACTAAAAATAATCCATTCACTCTAGAACTTGCAAGTTAATATGTACTCAAGAATTTAGTAATATACTAGATTCTTTTTCTGTTGACTAATTTTATCTATTATGATACATTATAGATAGAAGAGCGACTTAAAAAAGATGGAGAAAGGAGGAAAAGTGAAATTTTTGAAAAAAGTATGAATTTTGTAAATTGAGGGTGTTTTTTAGGGTAGATTTTGCATTTTCCCCTAGCAAATTTACTAAATTGTCCCCTCTTTTAGGAGTGAATTTTCAAAATTACCTTTTTGCATTAGTTTTTTACTTATGTTACAACTATTGCAGGAGGTGCGTATATGCCTATCACAAAGAAAAGATTTGATGAGATAGTTAAAGAATTAAGAAGAAAAGGTGAGATTGTTCCTGCTACTTATGACTGCATCTTTAAAGCAATTATGAAAAAATGCCCTAAGTATAGAGCAGATTTAACTTCTAGATTAACAGGAATACCTAAAAACTTAATATTAAATACATATCAAGAGAAAAATACTGAATATGTAGTAGATAATGCTTTAGAAAAAGGTAAAGTATCAGATGTTTTATTTGGATTAGAAGGATATATTATTAACTATGAGTTTAATAATAGAAACTGGGATGGATTAATAGAGAGAAATGATGCATATTTAGGTAAAGTAAAGAATGATGTAATGAGTAAAGTAAAAAGTTATGCAAGTATTCCTAAAATAATTCAGATAAATATAAATAACTTTTATTGTTTTTTAAGTAGAGATAATCTATTAGAGTTTAAATCAAGAGATAAGTATGGAATAATAGAAAGTGATAAATGGGGAAAACTTTATATTAATTTAAAGTTAATAAGAGAGAAATATAAGAGAGGATTAAATCTAAGTAAATTAGAAAAGGAACTATTAATATTAACTTTAACAAATGTAGAAGAAATAAATAAATTAGCGAAAGGAGACGAAGAATTAATGGAAGTTGCAAAAGAATTAAAAAATTTAAGTTATGATATTGATACAATAGGACTTTATGATGAGGAAGAAGAAAGAAAAAGAATAGAGAATACTAAATTAATTAATGCTGAAGAAAAAGGTGCTAAAGATGAAAAAAAGTCTATTGCTAAAAATCTTCTAAAAGATGGATTACCTATTCCTAAAATATGTGAGTATACAGGTCTATCTAAAAGTCAAGTAACAATGTTAATGTAGGAGATGAATAATTAATGGAAGTTGCAAAAGAATTAAAGAATTTAAGTTATGATATTGATACAATAGGACTTTATGACGAGGAAGAAGAAAGAAAAAGAATAGAGAATACTAAATTAATTACTGCTGAAGAAAAAGGTGCTAAAGAAAGAGAAAAATCTATTGCAAAATCAATGCTTGCTAAAAAGATGGATATACCTTTGATAAGTGAAATAACTGGTCTATCTAAAAGCCAAGTAACAATGTTAATGTAGAAGTTAATCTTATATAATTTGAAATTAATTTTGTTTTAGAGATGTTGTAAAATCTTGTTAAGAGTCTTGTAATTTTAGACTCTTTTATTTATTATTAAAGTAGGTGATTATAATGATATTGGATATAATAAATAAGAAAGCGAATAATTATGAATTAACTAAAGAAGAGTTAGAAACTATATTTATGGGTTATTTAAATGATGAAGTAAAAGATTATCAGATGAGTGCTTTTTTAATGGCTGTTTGTATTAATGATATGAGTGATAGTGAAGTTTTTGCATTAACAGATATCTTTATTAGAAGTGGTGATATTTTAGATTTAAACTTTATAGATGGTGTTAAAGTAGATAAGCATTCTACTGGTGGTGTTGGTGATAAAACTACTTTGATAATTGCACCTTTAGTTGCAAGTTTAGGTGTTCCTGTTATTAAAATGAGTGGTAGAGGTTTAGGTTATACTGGTGGAACTATTGATAAATTAGAATCTATTCTAGGTTTTAGGACAGCTTTATCTTTAGAAGAGATAAAAAAACAAGCAAGTGATATTGGAATAGTTGTTACTAGTCAAACTAAAGATTTAGCACCTCTAGATAAGAAAGTTTATGCTTTACGTGATGTTACGGCTACGACTAATTCTATTCCTTTAATTGCAAGTAGTATTATGAGTAAGAAGATAGCAGGTGGTGCAGATAAGATAGTTATAGATATTAAAGTTGGTGATGGAGCTTTAGTTAATACTGAAGAAGATGCAAAAAGACTTGAGAGTTTATTAATAAAGATAGGTAGTTATTATCAAAAAGAAGTAAGAACAGTTATATCTAATATGGATAGACCTTTAGGTAATAGTGTAGGTAATAGATTAGAAGTGTTGGAAGCAATTGATGTATTAAAAGGTAATGGTAAAGGAGAACTATTAGATCTATCACTTACACTTGCTAGTAAAATGGTATCTATGGGTAAAGGTATTAGTGAAGAAGAAGCTTTAAATTTAGTTAAAGAAAATTTAAATAATGGGAAAGCTTTAAATAAGTTTTTAGAGTTTGTTAAATATCAAGGTGGAGAGATAGAAAAGTTAGAGATAGATTCTAAAGTATATAATATAAAAGCGAATAAAAGTGGAATATTAAAAAATATAGATGCTTTGGGAGTTGCTAAACTTTCACTTAGTTTAGGAGCAGGTAGAACTAATAAAGATGATGATATTGATTATAATGCTGGAGTTGTTATAAGAAAAGAAATAGGTGATGAGATAAATGAAGGGGATATACTAGCATCACTTTATACTAATATAGAAGATCCTAAATTTAATCTTGAAAAAGTGTTTGAAATATCTTAGGTGTTATGATAATATTAGGTTAACAAGATACTAGAAAGAGGGTAGTAATTATGATAAAAAAACGCACTAGCGTTTGTTTACAACATGTTACCTGGGGGGGGGCAGTTTAGTAGTAGTTTAGTTACTTTCTTTCATTATGTAACAAAAAGAGAATAGGGTAATTCTATTCTTTTTTAAGTACAATAATGAAGGGAGTAAGATAATAATGACAAGAAAGAAATATATAATAATATCAGTAGTAATAATATTAATAAGTATAATAGTATTAATAGGATCAAGTTATGCAATACTAACTATGACTATAGAAGGAGATAAAAAGATAAGTGTAACGGCAGGAATATTAAAAGTTGATTTTACAGATGGTAATTATATTAACTTAGATAATGCTGCACCAGTTACGGATAAACAGGGATTAAAGACAAGCCCCTATACCTTTACTGTAACTAATACAGGAAATATAAATGCCTATTATCATGTATCACTAGAAGAAGATAGTAATAATACTTTAGATAATAGTTATTTAAAGATGAGACTAACAAATGATAAAGGATATGATAGT
>CALVIY010000036.1 GCA_944331955.1 uncultured Bacilli bacterium | reverse complement strand
TAACTACCTTCGAAAGCTGTATTACCACTTGAATAGGTAATTGCACTTATATTCCACTGTGTTACTAACTTAGTTGTTTTCGCTTCATTGTTTACACTAACCGCTCTCCATAATTTTCCACTATACCAAATATAGTTATTAGGGTCGGTACCTGTTATGAAAGTATCTACGTCATCATCATATGTACTTCCATTATCACCTAAGTTTTCTAATACTGCTTCACTAACTTTCTCTCCTACTGGTTGAGTTGCAACTACTCTTAATTTTCCTTTAAATGTCTTTCCACTTGCCTTTTCTGTTGTTGCATCATAATCTATCCATATTTTTAAGGTATAATTAATTGTCTCATCTACTGCTATACTACCACTATCCACTACTCTATTAGGATTTACTCCCATATTAGATATATTATCAGGGTCATTTGTTTCATCATTTCTAGTTAAACTATATCTAAGGGCAGAATCAGGCATTCTTGTTTCTCCCTCTTCTAACTCTATATCATCTAAATATATTGTATAATCTGTTTCTATATTACCCTCATTTATTAATTTAAAATTAAATCCCTCTAATTTCATTCCTTCAGAGTCTTCTTGTGGTATCTGCTTTTCAAGAGTTAATTCATTAGATTCTTCTAATACTAAACCTAATGATCCTGCTCTAACTAGATATTCTTTATCTCCATGTAGAGTTGTCACTAAGTATGCATATGCTAGCCCTATTAATAGTAATAATACTATAGCAATGCCTATTATTATTATCTTTTTATTTTCTTTTATCGCTTCTTTCATAGACATAAACACCTTACCTTTATATAAATTTTATCACTATTTTTATATAATAGCAATTAAAAAGATGACAACTTTACATCATCATCTCATCGTTGAAATTATTAACAGCATTCATAGCATTATGCATTTTTTGTTTCATCATATTAAGTTTAGCAGGATTTTTCTTGAAATATTTATACATTCCGAAACCCGCTCCTGCCATTATGCCTGCTGTTATCATCATTTTTTTCTTATCCATAATACGCCTCCTACAAGTATTATGGATTTAATTTTCTAAATTATACCATTTTTTAAATAATAATCTAGACTAGTTCTTCTTTTTTGTTCATTAGTATTATTAATAGCATACTCTAAAGCTTTCATATCTCCTATTAATATAAGTTTCTCTTTACTTCTAGTAATTCCTGTATAAATTAATTTTCTATATAACATTTTATTATATCCTTTTACTATAGGCATAATAACTGTTTTAAACTCACTACCTTGACTTTTATGTATAGAGATAGCATATGCTTTAGAAAAATTATTAAACATGGTAGGAGTATATTTAACTAATGTATCATCATAATCTATATATACTTCTTTTTTAGGACTTAATTTTATTTTATCTATATAACCTATATCTCCATTAAAAACATATTCATCTGGCATATTAGTAAGCTCTATTACTTTATCATTTTCTCTATATATTGTATTATTAATTACTATTTCTTTTTTAGTACCTTTCTTAGGATTTAATAAATCTTGTAAAGCTTCATTAATATTATCTATTCCATTAATAGTTTTATAAAGAGGTGCTAGTACTTGATAATCAGTATTTTCTAATTTTTTAACTTCACTTTTAATATTATCTAATACTTTATTATCAGGACATTTTATAAATTTTAAATCTTCTCCTTTATTAAAGATATCTATATTAAGTACTCCTTCATTAATATCATGAGCAAGGGTTATGATATTAGAATCTTTTCCTTGTCTATAAAGATTTTTTAATCTAATAGTTTTAATCTCTTCACTACTAAGCATATCATGTAAAACATTACCTGCCCCAACACTAGGTAGTTGGTTAGCATCTCCTACAAAGACTATTTTAGTATTCGTTGATAATCCTTTTAACAAATTACAAAGTAATAACGTATCTAACATACTAGATTCATCTATTATAACAAACTCTGCCCTACTTTTATTATACTCATTAACTTGAAACTTATTAGTATCTTTATTCCACTTTAAGAATCTATGAATAGTGGACGCTGAAAGGCTTGTAACTTCACTCATTCTCTTACTAGCTCTTCCTGTTGGTGCAAGTAATACTAAATTATCTTCTAAATCTTTAGTTTTATAATTGTTTATTGCTTGATATAAGTCTATAATACCTTTAATAATTGTTGTTTTACCTGTTCCTGGTCCACCTGTAATAATCAAACATTTATTAGCTAGTGCTTCTTTTATGGCTTTACTTTGTTCTTCATTATAAGTAATATTATTCTTAAACTCTATTTCTTTTAAGACTTTATCATAATTCTTTAAAGTATCAGTCTTTTCATGAGCAAGTAATCTTAATCTTCTTGCAATAAATATTTCGGCATCATAATACTCTTTTAAATAGATTTTATCTTCTTTAACTACAATTAACTCTAAACTAATTAAATTATTTAAGGCTTCTAATAATAGTTCATCACTAACATCTGTTCCTATTACTCTAATAAAGTAAGGTCTAACTTCATCTAAGTAAAAGAAAGTGTTACCAGATACATTAGTAAGTTCTCTTAAAATATAAATAAACACTGCTCTTATTCTTTTAACATCTAACTTTTCATCTATATTTTTCTCAAAGATATAATCACAGGTCTTAAAGTAAATATCATCTACAAAGTAATATGCTTTATAAATATCATCGTTTATAATATCAAAGCTCTTTTCTTTAAATTTACTATATATTTTAAGACTATCTCTAGTAGAAAAACCTAATTTAGATAGATTAAGTATTATCTCATAACTACCTTGATAACTCTTTAAAGCTTCATGTAACACTCTTACTTGTTTTTCATTAACTCCTTTAACTAATAATAGATTATTAGGTTCATTTAATATAACATTAAAAGTATCTTCATGGAACATATTAACTATCGCTTCTGCAGTTTTCTTACCTATTCCTTTAAACATATCACTGCTTAACACACTAACCATAGAATCAGTTTCTTTTGGCATAATTCTTTCAAAGGTATTAACTACAAACTGTTCTCCATACTTAGTATGAGTTGTAATATTACCTTCTAATACATAAGTATCTATTTCATTTAAATCAGGTAAGTACCCAGTAATAGTAATAGTCTTATTAATAAATTTATCTAAATCAGGACTAGTTTCTTTTACTTTAAATAAACCTATTAAGTAGTTATTAGTATTACTTCTAAAAATTGTCTTTTTAAAATTTCCTGTTACTTTACTCATATCTTCTCCTATTAATTATTAGTTTCAATTTCTTTGATATCAATATTCATTATTTCTAAATAATCCTTTTCAGCTTTTGTTAAATGATTTTTCATATATTTATCATACTCTTCATGAGCTTTTTTCAAAGCTTCTTCATGTGAAACAGTCCCTTTAGTATGTAATATATCATTATGAGTCATAGTAAGAAAACTATCAAGTTCTCCTATCCAGTCTTTCATTGTCATTGTTTTCCTTTTTAAAGCATTAATTTCTGCCACATCTAAATAAGCAGATACTAATCTATTTAAGACTTGTAATTCTTCCATACTTAAATAATTCTTAGCAATTTCTGTCTCTTTTCTTGTTGGAGTATCTCCCTTAAAATTTGTAAGGCCAATATTTTCTTTATTACTATCCACTCTATTATATACTATTTCTGCAGCAGTATTATTAGAAACAGCATAATGCATTTTATTTTGCACTGTCTTAAAAAAATTAATAGTTATTTCTTTCTTGGGATCATAATCAATAGAAGTTGCATAAATATCAAGAATTTTTCTCCAAAAGACTTTTTCACTACTTCTTATATCTCTAATTTTATCTAATAACTCATCAAAATAAGGATCTGCCCCATTATTTTTAAATCTTTCAACATTTATATTATAACCTTTTACTAAATAATCTTTTAGTTTTTTATTAGCCCATATCCTAAATTTAGTTCCTTCATTAGATTTTACTCTAAATCCAACTGCAATTATCATATCAAGATTATAATAATTAGTAGGTTTAGTAGAAAATTCGGAAATTCCGAATTTTCTCATTGTATTATTCTCTTCTAATTCATGTTCTAAATAAATATTTTTTATATGTTCATTAATTGTTGACTTTGCTTTATTATATAATTTACTTATTTGTTCTTGAGTTAACCAAATATTTTCATCTTCTAATATAGCTGTTACTTCAACATTATTATCTGTTTCGTATATGAAAAAATTATTTTCTTTCAAGATATCCCTCCTCGTATAAAAATTAATTATCTACTTCTCCTATTAAACTATCTAATAAATAGCTTTTAATCTTAACATTTTTAAAAGTATTAGAAGGAATACTCCCTTTTACTTTAACTTTTAAATAATTACTAGTATGACCTATACTAACACCATCTTTAACTTCTTCAAAAAGAACTTCTAAGGTTTCACCTATAAACTTATTAGCATATTCTTTCTCTAACTCACGAGAAACATCAAGAAGTTTTCTTGCCCTATCTTTCTTAATATTACCATCTATATGTCCATCCATTTTACTTGCTACAGTTCCTAATCTATCAGAGTATGGAAAGACATGGATTTTAGAAAAACCAAACTTACGAGCGTTTTCTATTGTTTCTAAAAAGTCTTCTTCACTCTCTTTAGGAAAACCTACAATTATATCAGTACTAATAGATATATCAGGTCTAATCTCTCTAATTTCTTTTAATTTATCTTCAAAGTATTTTAAATCATATTTACGATTCATTAACTTTAAGACTTTATCACTACCAGCTTGTAAAGGAATATGTAAGTGATCTACTATTATATTACTATTTTTAATTACATCTAAAACATCACTATTTAATTCAGTTACTTCTATACTAGATATTCTAAGACGTTTTAATCCTTCTATTTTAATTAAAGCTTTTAATAAATCAGAAAAACTTGTATCAAGATCAACTCCATAGTGCCCTGTATGAATACCTGTTAACACTATTTCTTTAAAACCTTTATTAACTAGAGTAGTAACTTCTCTAACAACTGTATCTAAGTCTTTACTCCTACACTTTCCTCTAACATAAGGAATAATACAATAACTACAGAAATTCTCACATCCATCTTGCACTTTAACAAAGGCTCTACATCTATTTTTAAAGTCTGTTATAAACATATCTTCAAACTCTTCTTTATCAAGACCTACTCTTCTAATAGGTTCTTTATTAGTAAAATATAAATCTAATAATTCTATAATCTTACTCTTATCTTTATTACCAATATAAATATCCACATCATCAAAATCATCAGGATGATCTTCTACATAACAGCCTAATGCTACGATACAAGCGTTAGGATTATTTCTTTTAATACGATGTATTATCTTTCTACTTTTAATATCTGCAGTATTAGTTACAGTACAAGTATTAATTATATAAACATCAGATATTTCATCTAAATTATTTACTACCTCATAACCTCTTTCTATTAGTTTTAACATAATATATTCACTTTCATAAGTATTTACTTTACATCCTAATGTATAAACACATGCTCTCATTACTTCACTTCCTATCTTTAGAAAATTCAAAAATTTCCGAATTTTTATTGAACTATTCGAATTTTTCGAATAACCTAATTTGTATAATTAATATTGCTAATTCGGCTTATTTAAATTTTCATATTTTTTATTATTTATTAATCTCTTCTAGTTCTTTATTTAACATTTCTAAATAATCTTGTTCAGCAGTAGTTAAATGATTTTGCATATACTTATCATACTCTTCATGAGCCTTTTTTAATGCTTTCTCATGGGATATAGTGCCTTTTCCTTTCAAAATATCTTTCCTAGTCATTTTTAAAAATGAATCAAGCTCATTTACCCAATCTTGCATTGTCATGGGATGCCTATCTAAAGCATTAATCTCTGCTACATCTAAATATGCAGAAACCATTCTATTTAAAATATTTAATTCTTCTTCAGTTAAATAATTCTTAGCAATTTCTGTTTCACTTTTTGTTGGATAATCTCCTTTAAAATTAGTAAGTCCTAAATTTTATTTTGAACAGTCTTAAAAAACTCTATTGATATCTTATCTTTAGGATCATAATCAATTGCCGTTGCATATATATCTAATACTTTTCTCCAAAAAACCTTTTCTGATGATCTAATATCACGAATTCTAGCAAGCAATTCTTCAAAGTAAGGACTTTCACCATTATTCTTTAGTTTTTCATCATTAAGTACAAATCCTTTAATCATATATTCTTTTAAAACTTTTGTTGCCCATATTCTAAATTCAGTTGCTTTTTTAGAATTTATTCTGTATCCAACAGCAATTATAGCATCTAAATTATAATGTAAAACGTTATATTTTTTCCCGTCATTAGCAGTTGTTAAGAATTTCTTAACAACTGAATTTTTTTCAAGTTCTCCTTCTTCAAAAATATTTTTTAAATGCATAGAAATATTATTTTTTGTGGTACCATATAAGCTAGCCATTATATCTTGACTCATCCATATATCATCATTTTTTAAATTAACATCTACTTTTACATTTCCATCTTTTGATGTATACATAATTATATTATTATTCATAAGCATCACCATCCTTGTAATTTAAAATTAATATTGCTAATTCGGCTTATGTTACTAAGCCATACTTTTATATAAATGTTTTAATGCTTACTATCTTAACATTAGAAAGAATGTTCGTCAATGATAAATTTAAAATAATGTAAGAAAGTTAAAAATATCATTAGTGGTAACTTTACTAAAGAAAACTATAAGGAAAGCGATTAAAATAAAAGGTCCAAAAGGTATCATATGCTCTTTATTTTTATAAAGTAAGTACAATGATACTGGCAATGCTATAAAAGATGCTAAAAAGATTGTTATAAGTCCTAAGAAAGGATCTATTACAAGTCCTAAAACAAATAGTAATTTAACATCTCCTCCTCCTAAGGATTCTTTTTTAAATAAAGCATTACCTAGTTTCATTAAAACAAACATAAAAAAGAAAAGTGAAGCACCGCTAAGTAGTGATAAAGCTACTCCTGATAGACCATTTAATAGGAATTCTAATATTAAAATAACTATACTAAAAAAGATAATTACTTCATCAGGTATAATCATATAAGTTAGGTCACTTGCAAAAATAATCATAGATAAACTTACTAAAGAAAGAGATAAAACTAATTCTAAAGAAAAACCAAAACTATAATAAGATAAAGCAAATAAAATACCAGTAACCAGTTCTATAAAAGGATTTAATAAACTAACTTTTTCTTTACAATATCTACATCTTCCCTTTAAAGAAATATAAGATATTAAAGGTATTAAATCATACCAAGCTAGAGTATGATGGCAATTATCACAAACACTTCTTTCATTAATAAACTTTTCATTTCTACTAAGTCTTAATCCTACACAACAAAAGAAAGACCCAAATACTAGGCCTATTATAAAGAAACAAATTATATATATTACTTCCATAACCTCACCTACTGAATCTTTCCATAAATATCAAACATAGGAACAACTATTGATAAAAGAATAGTACCAACTATTAATGCTAAGAATGCTATCATTAAAGGTTCAATAAAGCTTTGCATCTGTTTAACTAAAGTCTTATGTAATACTTGATAGTAGTTTGCAACTTTTTCCATCATTAATCCTAACTGTCCTGTTTTCTCACCTGTAACTATCATTTCATAAGCAGCAACAGGGAAAGCCCAACTTCCTTTAAATGATTCTGATATATTAACTCCTTTATTAAGATTAATAATTGTTTTAGCAATTAATTCTTTATATACTTCATTATTAGTAATCTTAGCAAGTACTTCCATACTATCAGTAATAAATACCCCGTGATTTAAAAGTGAGGCAAAGGTCTTAGTAAAATTATATACTTCATTATAAATTACTATTTTACTAAAAACTGGTATATGCATAACAAGAATCTGAACATTCTTTCTAAATACTCTATTTTTCTTATATAAATAAACAAATATACCAACAATTACGCCAACAACTAATATTACTATGTAGTAATAATTAACAATTAAATCACTAGTACTCATAACAAAAGTTGTAATAGCAGGTATCTCTGCATCATTATCTTGATACATTTCTACAAAGCTTGGTACAATACTAACTAAAATAAAGATAATAACACCAATAGCAATACAAAGTACTATTACAGGATAAGTCATAGCAGAAATCATAGTTTTCCTTGTCTCTTCTTTAGAAGTATAATACTCAGCCATATCATCTAATACTGAAGTTAAATCACCTGTTAACTCAGCAGTTTTAATCATATTAACTAAGAGGGTTGGAAATTTATCTCCTTGACGTTCCATTGCCATTGATAAATTTTCACCTTTCAAAAGTTCATAGACAACTTTCTGATATACTTTTCTTTGTTCTGGTTTTTCACTTTGCTTTTCCAAAATTCTAACTGAATCTATTAAAGCAATACCTGCTTTCAAATAAGTAGATAACTGGGTAAGTGAAAAAGAAAGATCAGCCGCTGTAAATTTACCACCTATATTTACATCAACATCATAAAATTTACGAGGTACTACTTCTAATACTTCATAGCCTTCGTTTTTTAAGAATGATTTAACTTCCTCAGCACTAGGGCCTTCAAAAGTACCATTAATTATTTTTCCACTACTTCCCTTTACTTTATAACGAAAAGATATCTCAGGCTCTTTTCTAATAGTTATTTTTTCTTTAGAGTTTATCCTACTAGCATTCATTAACTCTTCTACTTCAAGCACTGCTTTATCTATTTCTTTTTGTTTTTCGCGTTTTTCTGTAACTTTACCTCTACTTAATTTATCAATAACTGCTAAAACTCCAGTGTAAGCATAACTTAAAATGCGTTTAGGAGAAAGTAAAATGTAATGAACTACATGATAAATAAATATAAACGGCATTGCAATTATTTCCATTCACTACTCCTCCTTATTCTTTATAATAATTATAACACTCTCTTAAACTATTCACAAGTAGGAAAAATTAATCATATATTAAAATAAAGGGAAAGGTAGTGTTTTTATGTACAATGAATATAATATGGGCATGCCTAATTATATGCCAAGACGAGGGATAAACTGGAACAATATCTTAAATAATACTCAAAGAACACTTGGAATAATTAATCAAGCGATACCTATTGTTTATCAAGTAAAACCTTTACTTAGTAATGCTAGAACTCTTTTTAGAGTAGCATCTGCTATAAATAGTAATGATGATGAAAGAAGCGAAGTAGTAAATGATAATAATTATAGTAGTAATGTAAGTTATGAAGAAGAAAAAAAAGATAGCAATGGACCTATATTTTTCTTATAGGACTTGCTACCTTTTTATTTTACATTGATATAATCACTATAGTTTAACCTCTTCTTTTAATAGTTTAATAAATTCATCTATTGTAACTGTAGTTGTATCTTTCTCTCCATGTCTTCTATAACTAATCATATTATCAGTTTTTTCTTTATCTCCAAGAATTAATGTATAATTAATTTTTCTAGTTTGAGCTTCTCTTAATCTATAACCAAGTTTTTCATTACGGTTATCTAACTCTACTCTAATATCATTTTTCTTTAACTCTTCATATACTTTAGTAGCATACTCTCCTTGATATTCACTAGATACTGGGATAACAATCGCTTGAACTGGATTTAACCATAAAGGAAGATTACCTTTAGTCTCTTCAAGAAGAAAGGCAATAAATCTATCAAGTGAACCTAATATTGCTCTATGAATAACTACTGGTCTTTCTTTACTTCCATCTTTATCAATATATGTAAGTTCAAATCTTTCAGGTAGTTGATAATCTAATTGTACAGTTGAAAGTGTTACATCATGACCAATAGCACTTTTAACTTGAACATCAAGTTTAGGTCCATAGAATGCTGCTTCTCCTTCTGCTTCATAAAAGTCAGCATTCATTTCTTTTAGAACTTCTCTTAGTTCTTGTTCACTTTTCTCCCATAACTCGTCATTACCAAAGTATTTATCTTTATTATTTTTATCTCTTAAAGAAAGTCTAAAACTATAATCTTTAAAACCAAAGTCTTTATAGACATCAAGTATTAAATCAATAACACCTTTAAACTCTTCTTTAATTTGTTCATTAGTACAGAAGATATGAGAATCATTCTGAGTAAAGGCTCTTGTTCTTTCAATACCACATAATGCTCCACTAGCTTCATATCTAAAGTCATTTGCAATTTCTGCGATACGTAGTGGTAAATCTCTATATGAATGAAGTGAATTTTGATACATCATCATATGATGAGGACAGTTCATAGGTCTTAACACATATGCTTCATTATCAAGTTCCATTGCAGGAAACATATCATCTTTATAGTGATTCCAATGTCCACTAGTTTTATATAAGTCTACACTACCAAGTGATGGTGTCATAACATGTTTATAACCATGTTTTATTTCTTTATCAGTAATATAATCAACTAAAGTACGTCTAACAAAGAAACCATTTGGTAACCACATAGGTAAACCTTTACCTACTAAATCAGAAAACATAAATATTCCAAGTTCTTTACCTAATTTACGATGATCTCTTTCTTTCGCCTCTTCTAACATTTCTAAGTGTTTATTTAAGTCTTCTTCAGTCTCATAACATACACCATATATACGTTGTAACATCTTATTATTAGAGTCTCCTTTAAAGTATGCACCACTTACTCTAAGTAATTTAAAGTGTCTTAATTCTTTAGTTGACTCTACATGAGGTCCACGACAAAGATCAGTAAACTCTCCTTGTGTATAACAAGTAATAACTTCATCATCACTCATATTATTAATTAAATCTATTTTATAAGGATCATCTTTAAATTTATCTAAAGCTTCTTCTCTAGTTAACTCATGACGAATGATTTTTTTATTGCCTTTAGCAATTTTCTTCATTTCTTTTTCTATTACTGGTAAATCATCATCTGTTAGAGTCTTATCTCCTAAATCAATATCATAATAGAATCCATCTTCTATTACTGGTCCTACCCAAAACTTTGCTTCAGGGTATAATTTCTTAACTGCTTCTGCTAATAAATGCGCACAAGAATGATTAAGTGGCATTAACAATTCACTTTCTTTAATATTTATCATTTCTATCTTCTCCTTTTATAATAATTTCTTTTACTTATTGTTTTTTGTCTATTTACTTTTTCAGTAGTTGTTAATTCATCAAGATATTTTTCCTCTTCTAACTCTTCTAATAAAACAACTTCTCCTGTTTTATCATCATAACAATAACCTAAGCTTTTAAGTATTTCTACTCGTTTATCATGACTTTCTTTAGCACTTAAATTACTATCTAATATTGCTTCTTTATTTAATGATAAATCATTTTCATAACATCTAATATTCTTATCATCATCTCTAATATAAATATACTTATCAGAATCATCTTTACCTGCTATATCTAAAGAAATAGATCTAGGAGGCGTTATTCCTCTATTGATTAGATAAATTGGCATATCATTATGATGAAATCTTGTTCTTTTTCTATGATGACTTTTTACTCCATACCAATTTTTCATAAATACGTGAATGTTCTCACATTCTTTTGAACTTTTATAATGAGCTTTCTTCTTACCCATATCTTTCTCCCACCTTTTTTATATAATAAAAAGGATGATATCACTAGGAGTGCCCTACACTACACGATACCATCCTTTCTTTAACTTATTTTAGATAACGGTTTAAACCGGAATTACTTTTCATAACTCTACTCGTTAAGGTAGTAATAAAAGAGCTTTTCTTAACTTTCACCAACCGTTAAGTCTCTAAGATTAAAAGGTTTCTTTTACCAAGTCCCTAACTAATAACGTATTTATAAGTATATTTTACTACAAATAAAAAAGTTGTCAAACTTTTTTTAACTTTTTCTTAATAATTGATGTTTATTATCTATATCTACATTCTTTAACTTCTTTATTTTTGGTAATACATAATGTCTAGTATTACTATAAGTATTTTTATTTAAATAATACTCAGCGATATATAAGGCTCCTGTACCATAAGTAACCTCTTTTTTAGAGCCATATATCTTACTAGCTAGATTTTGGTCTGTTCTATCATAATCAATCTCTTCAATTGCACCTTGAACAAGTCCATGAAAAGTCTTACAACCTAAATCTTTATCATCTGTTGCAACCCAAATATAAGGACTAGAGTAACCATTGTTTAGAACTTCTATAATTGTTTTTCTTTCATTTAAAAATTCACATGATTCTAATTTTTCAATTTCTTCACATACCAAAGATATTAAATCTTTATAAAGATATGTACCTAGATGTGACATTGGATAACCAAGTTTTTCTAAGATAGATAATATTTCAATATCTCTTTCTTGATTTAAATCTAATCTTATAGGATTTCCTTTCTTTAAATTTTCATATACTGCCATTTCTCTATTCGCTACATTACTAGCATAACTCATTTTTCTTTTCTCCTTTTTTGTGGCAAATAAAAGCCACGACATACTTCGTGACTCCAATTAAATTGTGTAGGTATATACCCGGAATAGCTCGCACTATATTTAGTGTTTATATTCCCTCACGTGTTATATATTATGCACATATTTTTATCTAAATGTCAAGTCTTTTAGAAAACACAAGATTAAATATTTTCTACATTAACATAGTTACTTGTTTTTTTGAAAGACCAGTTGCCTTTACTATATCTTTTATAGGCACACCTATTTTAAGAAGATTTTTAGCGATAGACTTTTTCTCATCTTTAGCACCTTCTTTTCTACCATCACTTCTAGCAGAGTTTACTTCTTTTCTATGTACGATTTCAGCATCATAATACATTCCAAATTCATTATCTAATCCTAGTTGTTTTAATTTATTCACAATCATGCTCCCTTCTAAGTTTAAAAAGAGAACTATATCTTATTTTAGTAGATATAGTTATATATTCTCTTTTTTTACATCAATAGTTTAATATCTTTTTTCTTTAAACCAGTATAATTCATTACTTTATTAACACTTTCTCCTGCTTTTAGCATAGCTTTAGCAATAGATTTTTCTCTTTCTTTAGCACCTTCTTTTCGGCCCTCTTTTCGTCCTTCTTTTCTACCATCACTTCTAGC
>CALVIY010000035.1 GCA_944331955.1 uncultured Bacilli bacterium | reverse complement strand
TTAAGTAACATTCTCATTTTATTTTTGTCTCTTTTTTTATCATCATTCATATCTTTATCAAGAATAGATTCTATATAACTTTTAGGTATTAATCCTACTTTGTCAGCATCTACTTTTATATTACTTGGCCAACCGCCTCTTACTATTAGATTAGCAAGTTCTTTTAGTGAAGGAATTTTAACATTAACATTTTCCTGTTTATCTTCTAGCATTGCTGTTAGGGAAGCATCTCCAGTAGAGTCACCTGATTCATAAAGTGACATAGTATACATTTTTATCTTACCAATTCTACCTGCTCCTGAATGAAATACTTCTTTTTTTCTTTCATCATTTAATTCTGTTGAACATGTTAATATATATTTACCTTTTTTAGAATCTTCATCACATTTTCTTCTTACTTTATCCCATATTTTAGGTACTAAGTGCCATTCATCTATTAATTCAGGTTGTTCTTCATTTAATATTAATTCTAAATCAAGTAATGCTCTTTCTTTTGTTTCATCATCATCAAGATAGACAGCACTTTTTGCATGTTTTGAAGATGTCCATGTTTTTCCACACCATTTTGGTCCTTCAACAGATAAGGCTCCAAAAACTTTTAAATAGTCATCTAAGTTTTTATCAATTAATCTTGGCATATATTCATCTTTGTTAAAGTTCATAAAAGACATCACCTCTATAGGGATAATAACATATTTTTATAGTTTCTTCAATATTGGATATACAATTTTTAACGATTTTGATATACAATTTTTAAGAGTTTTGGTATACAAATTTTAAAAATTTGTAATTACATAATATACTCCGAAAGCAACAGCAAGTATTAATATTACTGAGAATAAAAACTTTAAGAAACCTATAAACTTTGATGGTTTTTCCTCTTCTTCTTCATCATCACTAATAAAATCTTCTTCACTTAGATCAAGACTCTTTGTATAGAATGATTTATCTATTTCATCTTTTAAAGACATTGTTTTTTCTTTAACTTTATCTAACTTTTTAGTATCTTCTTCTATTTTTGTATCTTCTATCTTAGTGGCAATAGGTTTTAATACTTCCTCATTAACATTAGTTGCCATTAAATCACTAAGTAGACTACTATCATTAGATTCTCTTTTATCTATTTCTTCTCTTAATTCTTTTGATGTAATAGTATGTATTAACTCTTCTAATTCTTCTTCATTTTCTATAGGTTTATGACGTAGTTTAGTTTCTTCTTTAAATCTTTCTAAATCTTCTTCACTACTTTCTAGGATATTATATTTCTCATTATGTAATTTTCTTTTTCTTTCTAAAGAATCTTTTTCTCTTAATTCTTTAGCTTCTTCTAATACTTTATTAATATCGTAGGTTTTATGTTCATCGTTGTATAGAAAATTAAATTCATCTAATTCTTTTCTAACAGGTGGCTTTTCTATTTCAATATCATAATCTTTTAAACTATGATAGCCTTCTCTTGTACGATAATTCTTTTTAGCAGCATCTAATTCAACTGCTTCTATTCTAGATACATCTGTTAGAGTAGTATATTTTTCTAATCGTCCTAAATCATTATATAGGTCTTTATTTTTTTCAGTTCTACTTCTGATATGATTATTATTAGAATTATCATATCGTTCCATTCTTCCCATGACATCACCTACTTTATTATTACTTTAATGATATCATACTATTTAAAAAAATTAAAGTAGGCAAAATTATAAAAATAAGATATAATATTAGACGGAGGGATATAAATGAAAGTAAAAGTAAATAAAGATGCTTGTATTGGATGCGGAGCATGTGCAGCGATATGTGATGAAGTATTTGAAATTAATGATGAAGGATTAAGTGAAGCTAAGGTAGAAGAAGTTAAAGAAGAACTTCAAGATGAAGTAAGAGATGCTGCTGATTCTTGTCCTACTGGTGCTATTGAGGTTGAATAAGATCAAGAAAAAGAAAAATATACTTAGTCTTGATACGAAATAATAAATGTAGAAGAAGCTTTATTTAAGAGCTTCTTTTTGTATGTTTTTAAATAATATACATAAGTTGTAGAAAAGGTTTAGGTCGCTTGTTCTAGGAGTAATAATATAATTAATTCCAATTTTGGTGTTTACACCAAAATTGTTAAAACGATGTACTAACAACCTATTAAACCATTTTGCCGACGTTGGGAAAATGGTCAGTATTGGCTCAAGTAACAAAATGAGAAGATTGGCTTGCCGATGTCGGGAAGCCAATAAATAAACAAGTGAACGACTAAATAGTTTAGAAGCAGAAGAAAACCAAAATTGTAATTAATTACAATTTTGGTGTAAACACCGAAATTGCTAAAAGTAAAAGTATAAAAGAGCTAACGTACTTTTTTTTAGATTTTTCTATACTTCTAAACAAGTGTATGCTACACTATATGTATAAATGTTACAGAAAAGCTACTGATATAATTTTTCTATAAATAAGTAATTATATTAGTCAAAGATAGGAGGTTTGCGTTACTATGCCAGAAGATTTACCTACTCCTAAGAAATCTATAAAGGAACTTGAAAAGGAACGACAAAATAGATTAGAAGCATAAAAAAAGAGTAATCATTTAAATTACGATTTTGGTGTAAACACCAAAATCGTAAAAGTTAAAATTAAAAAGAGCGAACAATGCTCTTATTTTTTTGATAAACTATAAACAATCGCTACTTCTTTAGGTGTTAATTTTCTATATTCTCCACTCTTTAAGCCTTTTAAATCAAAGATAAACTCTCGCTCTCTTCTTAGCTTTAAGACTGGAAAACCGACTGTTTCAAACATCTTCTTAACTTCATGATTACGTCCTTCATGTATTGTTACAGTAAGCATAGAAGTATTAGTCTTATAATCTGTTTTTCTTAACTTAACTTTAGCTTTCTCATATTTTATTCCATCTACTGTTACACCATTTTTAATAGTGTTAATGGCATCTCCTTTAATAATTCCCTTTACTTTAACAATATATACTTTTTCTACCTTATCACATGGATGCATAAGTATATTGGCAAACTCTCCATCATTAGTTAGTAATAAGACTCCTGTTGTATCATAATCAAGTCTACCTACTGGATAGATTCTTTCATGACATGGTATTAAGTCAACTACAGTCTTTCTCCCTTTCTCATCAGTAACACTAGTAATAATACCTCTTGGTTTATTAAGTAAGTAATAAACCTTTTTTTCTTTTTCTAGTTGTTTTCCATCTACTTTAATAATATCTTTATTAGTTACTTTAGTACCAAGCTCTTTTACTGTAATACCATTTACAGTTACTCTTCCTTCTTTAATCAATTCTTCTGCTTTACGTCTTGATGCTATTCCTGCATTTGCAATTACTTTTTGTAATCTTTCCATTATATCACTGCCTTTTCTTTACTTTTTGTCTATTTAATTTTTCATCTAAAAATTCTACTATTCCATCTTCATTATTTGTTTTAGTAATAGCTTTTGCTTTTTCTTTAATCTCATCTAAAGCATTTCCCATCGCTACACTTAAACCGACACTATCCATTACTTCTAAATCATTTAAACCATCACCAAAGAAAATCATTTCATCTGAACTTATATTTTCTATTTTTCCTAATTCTTTTAAAGTAGTTGCCTTATTTATTCCTTTAGGATTTAAAACAAGCCATTTATTAGGGCTATCTGAATCTTGCATTATGAAACAGTTAATATCATCATATTTAGATCTTATAAACTCATAATAATCAGTTGCCTTACTTTTATCTTTTAAGAATAAATTCATTCTAGCGATTTCTTCTTCTATTTCATCAATATTATCAATATCTTTAATAAAATCAAGATTACTATTTTTCTTTTGTAAATATGTATAATAAATATTATCAGTTACATAATCTATTTGATCACAGTATTCTTCTATTTCATTTGTAATATCTTTAGCATCATTAATATCAATAGTTCCCTGATAGATCATGTTATCATCATCGACATTATAAATAGATACTCCATTATTTATAATAAGATAATTAAATATATCTACTGGTACTACTTCTTTTATACTAGCTAGTGTTCTTGCAGTTACCCCTACTATTAAGTAACCCAAGTCTTTATATAATTTCAAAATATTTTTTGTGTTTTCTGATATAGTCTTATCATCTCTTAAAAGAGTACCATCAAAATCCATGGCAATTAATTTATAATTCATTTTATCTTCCTTTCCTATTATAATTAACGGAACTAACATTTCATCTTCTGTTATACCTGCATGCATTGATGTTAATTTTACAGAGTTCTCATTATATCTAAAGTATTTATTAGTAATAGCGACTGCTAGGTAATCTCCTAAAGAATCTTTAAAATATTTATTTTCTGTACCTTTTCCAAACAATTTGTTTTTAATTACTTCTTCTTTAGTATATAAAATAAAATCATCTTTAAAGTATTTATTAAATAATTGTTCAAACTCCTGACTTTTTCCCTCTTTTATAAAGAAAGCACAGGCTCTACCTTCTATAGAAATATCATGTTTTAATAGATTAAATATATCTTTATAATCACTTAATGTTATATCTTTAGAGTTTATATGTCCATGATCTGCTGTTACTATAACAAGAGTATTAGTATCTTTTAATTTTTCATATAGTTCTTTAGTACTTTTATCAATTTCTTCATATAGTTTTACAGTAATATTAGAATCAGTACCTTCATTATGTGTAGTATGATCTGGTTCATCATAATAAGCATAAATAAACTTCTTACCTTTTTCTTTACATAGATTTATTACTTTATTATTTAAATCTGCTAAATCATTATAAGCATTATCTCCAAAAGGCATCAATTTAAAGGCTTTATATTTTTCATTTATTAAATCTATAATGCTTTTATAAGAAAAATATTTTTGGGCCATATTTTCTTCAGATACTAATATATTAGTATCTTTTTTAGTATTTAAAAACATAGTAACTGTCTCATCTAAGCATTTAAAATATAAATCCCATCCTAACCAACCATGTTCACATGGATTTAATCCTGATAAAAGAGTTGTAGTTGATGCTGTTGTAGTTGGGGGAAATATTGCTTTAATATCTTCTATTTTATGTTTTCTTAAAAATGAGTTTTCATTCAAGTTCCTACTTAAGATATTAGAACCCATTCCATCATAGATTAATAATATAATGTTATCATAATTACTTTCTTCTAAAACTTTATCTAATTCTTTTAGTGTCTTATGATATGGTGTTATATCAAAATACTTTAAAATAGAATTTGTAAGGTTAGTTAAACATTTTTCATAATCAGGATATATTATTTTCATTATTAATCACTCCATTTTAAAGAAAAAGAAGATATTATGCTACTTCTACTAGAGATAACTTATTATCTTCATGAACAAAAATTAAAGTTGCTTTAGTAGGATAATCCATATCTTCTTTATATTTTAAGGAAACTTCTACCTGATAAGCATTATCATCAGTAAAATCTGTTCCTATAGTATATTCTATATTTTCAGTTGATTCAATAGTTACATCAGTAACTTCTGGTAATTTTTGATCTCTATTACCATAAATATCATTTTCTACATACTTATAAACTGTATCTTCACTTTTCTCTAAGAAGTTAGTCTTAGCATCTGCATGAACAAAATCAATACCACCTACATCAGTATTAGCAAGTTTATCATTTAAAGTATAGAAATCCATTATAAACATTTTACTTATTTGTTCAAGATAGGCTTTTTCATCAACATTTTTCTTACTTAAAATGTCTTTTAATTCTTGAAACATTTCTTTATATCTGTCATTTCTTGTTGATTTAAGGGTATAGCCATATTCTTTAATTTCATTTTCAACAGTTGCTTTCTTAACTGCTTTAGGTTTTATACTTTCATAAGCGATAAATCCTACTCCTGTTGCAATTAATATAACTGATAGTACTAACATTACTTTTACTTTTTTCTTTAATTTCATAATTATTCTCCCCTATTCTCTTCTGATACAGATTCACTAACTTTGTTTACTTCTTCTTCACTATTTGGATTAAATAAATCAAAGACAATTGCTTTATTAGAAATATCTAATAGTTTTTCAGCATATTCATTGTTTTCACTAATATAGTTTTCATCTATTATTTCATCTTTTAATAGTTTATATTCACCTTTTTGACTGTTGTAATACATTTTATCAGTTACCCAGTTACCATTAGGGAATACTACTATATTATCATTCTTTATTTCAAAGATATCATGACCTAGGGCATATTTATTATAGAAGCCTAACATATTACCTAAAGTAGGCATAGCATCATACATACCCATAGTGTAATCTACTTCTCCATTTACTTTACCATCTTTAGTCCAGATTAATAATGGAACTTTGCGATCTAATTCATAATCAAAATTATCATATTCAACATAAGTTGGATCTTCTTCATCTTTAATATCATCTGTTGCAGGATCATAATTATACATTAAGTTAAAATCACTTCTTGGAAGTCTTGCATCATGATCACCATATAAAACAACTACTGTATTATCTAAAAGACCTGCTTCATCCATTTCATTAAAGAACTCTCCTAAGGCTGCATCGGCATAATGAACTGATTTAAAGTAATTGCCTAGTTTTGTTCCTTCTAGATATGGAGCTTCTATTTCTTCTTCTGTTCCATCTTCATTAGTTATTGTAGTTTTCATAGTAACGGCAAATTCACCATACTTAGCAGTATCAGAAAATGGTGTATGATTTGTTAAAGTTATTAATAGGCCATAGAATTTATCATGTTTTTCACTAATTTTCTTTATTTTCTCTACTGACTGAGCAAAGAATTCTTTATCAGATAAACCTAGACCAATTACATTTTCATCATCTACATCATATGTCTCTTTACTATAGAATTTATCATATCCTAAAGATTCATGCATTGCTCGTCTATTCCAGAAGTCTGCATTATTAGCATGCATACTAAAGGTATAATAACCTTTTTCTTTCATTAATGAAGGGGTGGCAATATAAGTTCTATCAAAATAACTTACGAAAGCGGTACCATTTTGAGTTGGCATTAAGCTGGTGTTAAATGTTAATTCTGTATCACTACTTGTTCCTACACTAACTTGGGAATAGAAATTATTAAAATATAGTCCTTCTTTAATTAATCTATTTAAATTAGGGGTTACTTCTTCACCATTGAAAGTTCTATTTAAGGCAATTCCTTGCATAGATTCAGCATGGATTACAATAACATTACGTCCTTCAAAAATATTAGTATATTCATTTGTATAATCTTGCTCATCAGGTCTATCTTGATAATATTCTGTAAATTCTTTTTTAGCATCATCATAACCAAACATAGCAGATATCTTAGGTTGAATACTTGCAATGATATCATTACCTTGATACATATAAATACCAAAACGCATAACAATATATTCTCTATTCCATTGTTTAACAAACCTACTTATTTCAAGGCTTGATAAGGAAACAATAAATAAAAGTAAAACAACTGCTCCTGTTATAATAGTATTTTTAAACTTTCTTATTCTTCTTTCTTTAGTATAAATCTTATATTTATCTTTTTTTACAAGACGATGATAGTAATATATAAAGAATATAAGTGGAAAGATATAAACTAAATCTTTAATTTGTAAAACATTTTCAACAACAGCATCTCCTACTTCGCCAATATACTGAGTAAGTGATAACATAGAAACACTTGCAAATGAAGTATAGAATGTATAATATGCTGAATTTATTGTACAGATAGCGGTAAAGATAATAGCCCATACTAATAAGTAAACATATCTTTTCTTACCTTTAAATAAGTATGAGAAAGATCCTATTATAATAACAACTGCTAGATCTGCTATAATAGGTTTAAAAGATAAATAATTCTCCATGGTTGGCATAGTAAAAAATCTAAGTAATGTAGAATTTATTATACACACTAAACAATAGACAATAAAAAGTTTATTATCTTTAAAATAATTACTTATCAATTTCTCTTCTTTAACTCTTTTTAAGTTTTTAATAATTTTATCTTTAAATTTAATTAGTTTTTTCTTCATAATTACCTCACTTCCTAGACATTATATCATTTTACTTTGTATTTTTCAATTTTCCGTGTCTAATATAACAAAAATGATAGATTACTTTGTAAAGTATTAGAATTATAAAGATAATTTGGCTAAACAAAACTATTACGAACATATCATTATATTGATAAATGTTAGCAGTATCAGTTAAATTTAAATTAGAGGTAATTGCTAGAGAAATAAAATTTGTAAATAAGTAAATATGAATTAAAGTAAGAGTATAAGTAATAATTTTATTTAGTTTAGTTAAATTATTTTTTAGAATTGTATATATTAATATAACTAGAGAAGTAATTGCTGTTAAGATGTAAAAGACAATATTAGGGAAATAGAAACATCTCATAAGCATCTTTATAAATTCACTTAAAACATAAATTATATCTTCTTGGAAATAAAATGCTAATAAAGAGAAAAAGAAGATTATAAGAGCGATTAGAGCATATTTTACTTTTTTATTTTGTCTTTTTTCATTATATATAATAAAGATATAAATAATAATAAAGATTAAAAGTATTTCAATCGTTAAAAATGATTGAAATGGTAAAGTTATAAATGTTAGTAATTGTTCAAATATACTTAAATCCATATTCTTCTCTCCTTTTTATTCTTATATAGCTTCAAAAATATATATAGTTTGATTATAATCGTCATTATGGGTACAAGTAATTAGGGTTAATGTTTTTTTAGTAGCATCACGATATATGGCTACTTGTCCTGTTTTAGGTTGATTGTATACTTTAGTTAATTTATATTTATAAGTTTTTGCTTCATAGCTTACAGTTGCTTCATCACCTAACTCTAATTTATATAGTTTATCAAAGAAAGATATATAAGCATTACCTGAATGAGCCATTAGAATGAAGTTTCCTCTTTCTTTATCTGGATATGATGATTCTTTAGCGATTGTAACATTATATTCTATGTTATTATATTTAGAGTTTTTAGAAACAAAACCTCTTCTTAACTTTATTTTAGGTATAGATAGTTCTCCAATATATGAGTAATTAGCTTTCTTATCATTTTGTTTAGCTTGTTCATTATTTTCTACACTTACTTCTAGGTTTTCGGTATTAATATCATTAATAGTTGTATTCTCCTCATTTATACTTTGTTGAAATATAGCAAGTTTCATCTCTTCAAAGACTTCATTTTTTAATTTCTTTAAAGGGGTACTTATAAATACAAGTATTCCTATTATAAGGAAGAAAAAGCCAACTTTAAAGAGCTGGCTTTTTGTGTTTTTATTTTCCTTTTGCATTATTCTTTGGTCTTTTAGCCACAACTATTAAGACAATACCTGCTATTATGATAAGGGCACCTATACCATATACTAAGAAAGAGTTACTACTAGTATTAGGTACTTCAATAATTGGAGTATTATTTATTACTATTTCTGTTGTTTCTTTTTCTGTTATTTCAAATTCTATTGTTGTAATCTCAGCAGAGTATCCTTCTGGTACAGTTAATTCAGTAATTGTATAAGTACCTACTGGAAGTGTTAACTCAACGTCTTCTCCTGTTGTTTCATAGCGATATACTTCTTTACCACTTTTATCGGTAATTGATAATACTGCACCGCTAAGTCCTTCTCCTGTTTCAGAATCTATTTTACTAATTATTACTTTACCTGTTGGTATTTCATAACTTAATGATACAGAATCAGATGTAGTTTCTGCTAAAATTTGTCCTAGTAAAGCTCGTTGATAATCACTTGGTCTTTGGCTATCTACATAGAAGTAGGCATTGTGAACTGAGAAATTACCTGAAACATTTACTTGGAAATTTATTTCATAATCTTTTACTTCACTTACTGGTATTCTTAATTTAAATCTTTCATTTGGTGAGAATGTTGTTTGACTGATTCCTGATTCATTTAATATTTCAATATTACTATTACTTGTATTAACAGTATAATTAATGAAATTAGTACCGGCATTACTTGTAACAGTGATTGGTGATGTTTCAATATATTCATCTGTCATTGTATAGGTTATTTGACTTGTATCTATATCATTTAATGATGGGTTTGTTGGTCCTGGGGTATAAGCCATTGCATTTGTAAGTACTTGTTTAATATATGAACTGTAAGTACTGTCATTTAATATTGCCGTTTTTTCTGCTACTGTAAGATTGTTTTCATATTGATGAGCGGCAGGTTCACTATATGGTACATCTCTACCAACATCATTTGGACCTGTTGAATAACCGTTAACAATATCTAGATACCACCATACAACAATTTGATTAATATAATAAATTAAAACTGATTGTTCTCCTGATGGAACTGTATTTAAGATATTACTTGGAAGAGTATCACCATTTTCAATTATATATATTAAACCAGGATATTTAACAGCTAGGCTTGGATCAATAACTGATTTATCTTTTTTATAAGTTCTTCCTCCAGACATTATTAGTTTTCTATCCATACAGTAAATATTACTAAGTCTGGCACTACTCGTTGTATCAATACCATAGAAAGCTTTTGGAGTACTAACCCCTTCAATATACTGAGCATAATCTGCTGGCATTGGAGGATCTTCAGGGTCTCCAGTAACTGGATCCATTACTGATGTAAACTCTTCTGGTAATTCTTGTACGACAGCAGCATAACTTTCGTTAGGATCTATAAAAAGGCTTACTATTAGTAATACTCCTACTATACAACAGGAAAGAATCCCTATTTTCTTTATATCACTCATTGCTTTATCAAATTTAGCTTCTTCTCTATTGTTTTTTGTTCTTTTCACTTTAGTTCTTGAACTAATTTTAGAGCTCATATAATCACCTTACCTTATATAGAGTATAACAAAAGGAAGTTTTTTTTTCAAGAAAATTTGGTTATTCTTTAAATAGCAGGATAGTTTATGTAAAAATATGTATATTTTAGTTGTTATACTTATTGAATTGATAAAGTGAAGGGATTATTTTTAGTACCATCTCCACTAGTTATTATTACGTTTTGTTTTAGATTTAAAGATGGACGGACACCATTTGAAGATGTCGGAACATTTCCATAAGCATTACCACTATATCCTATGTAGCGAACTGTTGAATCTTTATATGGAGTTATAACCCAATATCTAGTATTGTTTTTATCTTTAAAAAATTGTCCTGCCATTAATTCGCCTAATCTTAACAGGCCTACTTGTGACTGTGCTTTATTTGATGTTAAATCCGTCATATTAGTATCTATATATTTAGCTAGTTTATAACTCATTCCATCTCCTACAGCTCCAAGATACCAAGTATTATTTTCTTCTATCATATTAATATAATTATTTCCTATATAATTTGTTAAATATTCCCCATTTAAAAATGAGCCAATAGTATTAGTACTTGAATAATTTATATTATCCCCAAAAGAAATTGTTTTAAAACTACTATTTTCCTTTAATGGTTCGGCGCTAGTTATTTTTGTTCCTATTCCATTTTCATGACTTACTATTCGATATAGATTGTTTTCTCCAACACCAAACTGAATGTATTCTCCACTGTATCGTTCTTTTAAATATGTTCCTTCTAAATTATTATCATTGTCTCCTTCTAAACGATAAGGATCTCTTTCTGTTCCATTGCCATCTACTATTTTGATATTAGTTTTTAGAACTATTGATGGCCTTATTCCATTTATTTCAGGTGCAGTATAAAATCTTATTTCTCCATTCCAACGTATAGTATTAACATAAATATCATCATAAGGTGTAAGAAGCCACCACAAAAGTCCATTATTTAAATATCCATTAGATACTTTTTGTCCTTCTTCGTTTTCTTCTATATATTTTTTAGAGGCTGCTTGATATTCATATGTGTTTAGTGTTCCTATAGGATCTGTTACTATAGATGTACTATTTGGTCTTGTTATTTCTCCTAAACTTCTGTTATCTTCTGTCGTATTCCATTGACTGTCCATTACGATAAATTTATCTGGATCTCTTAAATTACCTAAAAAACCATCTTCTGTTGTATCATTTAACCAATCTTCTAAATAACTATCTTTGAATGATGTACTACCGTTTGAATAGTTAATTACACTTATATTCCATTGTGTTACTAGTTTAGTTGTTTGATCTTCATTATTAACGCTTACTACTCTCCATAACTTTCCACTATACCAGACATAGTTATTAGGATCTTCTCCTGTGATAAAGGTATCTACTCCATCATCATAAGTTGATCCATTATTTAGATTTTCTATTACTACATCAGAAGCTAACATACTAACTTCTTCAAACAGTTGCCCATTGCTAGGTAAACTTAAATCATTATAATCTAAACCAACATTTACTCCTAAAGTTATTGTTGTACTACTATCTGATCTATTAGATACTCTAATTGTATAAGTATTACTTGATCCTGTTGTATTTATTTTTTCTAAATTAGTTCCTACTTCTGTTGGTGGTATATTAACACCATCTCCTGTTATATAACCTGCTGTTACATTATTAGGTAAGCTTCCTATATAATAAAAGTTAAATCTTGCTTTTATATTATTAGGATTAGATAAAGTTACTATAAAGTCTTTTACACTATTAGATTCTACTGTTAATTTATTAGTTTCTTCTTCATCTACAGTAAGTTTATATTCTAAATTACCTGTAACAATACTTATAGCATTTCCTTTTTCCTTACTTACTGTAAACATAGCATAAGAAAAATATCCTCCTAATATTAATAGAGTTATTATAATCATTACTATCATATATATCTTACTAAAACTTGTTTCTAATAATAATTTTTTCATTGTCTTACTCCTTCCATTATTACACTAAAAAAGAATAGAATTATCCTCTATTCTTTTAAGCCATAATGAAAGAAAGTAACTAAATTACTATTAAACTGCCCCCCCCCAGGTAACTACTTGTAAACTGGTGTTAGTGTATCTTCTCTCCATAATTACTACCTTCTTTCTTATTCTTGTTAACCTAATATTATCATACACAAATGTATTTTTCAATTGTTTTTTTTACTATTGAAGTTCTATCACGTATTATCTGTTTAAACAGATAATTTACATTATCCGTTCAATAATGTTATCTGTTTATATATAAGCTTTGGTAATTATACCAAGGCTTCTTTTGTATAAT
>CALVIY010000034.1 GCA_944331955.1 uncultured Bacilli bacterium | reverse complement strand
AATTATCCAATGGATATGTAAAGAATGGTAGTTTGTAATTGCTATTCTTTTATTGTGATGTTATACTTATATTATATGATTTGAGGTGTTTTTATGGGAAAGAAAAGTTTATTATTAGTATTCTTTTTGGTACTTATGTTAGTTCCATCTAATGTTTTTGCTTATGAATATGTTCCTAATGATTGTGTTGATAAGGGTACTTGTGTTTTATTATGCAATTATAATAATAAATATGAAGTATCTTCTAATTATGGTACAACTAAAAAAACGGAGACAAGAAATATATCAATTTATTATTACTTTAAAAGTAAAAAATGGGAAATAGACTGGCAAATTACGAATGCTCATGCTAGAACAAAGACTAAAGGGCCGGATTCTTTTTCTAAAATTTTTTCTAATAGTGGTACTAATATTTATACTCAAAATAAACCAAGCGCTTCAAACTTTACTTGCTTTAATTATGGTTATTTAGACTTTAGTTCTCTTAATAGTGATAACGAATTATGTTTTGATAACGATGGTAAAACATGTAAAAATGAATATAGTAATATAGGTACTTCTTTTGGTAAAGGTGGAGGTTTTAAAAGTAAAGAGAAAGATTATGATTTTGAAGATGATTTAAAGTCATACTTTAATAATTGGAATTTTAATGATATTTCTTGTGAACAGATTTATAATGGTAGTGTTAATTTAAATGATGCTAATTATATTAATAATAAAGTTACTACTGATATTAGAAATAATTATTTACACGGTAATGCTATTCCTAAATTTATGGAGAATAGTAGTGCTTTTAAAAATTTAAAAAGTAAAGCGACAGCTTCTGCTAAGAATAAAGTAAATCAATGTATTAATGAAGTTAAAGAAGCTGAGGCTTCTGGTTCGATTAGTGCAGAAGAAGCCGATAGAAGACAAGAATTATTAGGTAATATAGATACTAATGCTGTAGGAGAAAATTTTGAAAATGCTGTTGAGCATATAAATGATGATATTAGTAGTGATGCTTTTAATGATCCTTCTATAGGTTGTGATTCAATATTTAGTGATGAAGAAGGTAGCATTGGTTGGATGCTTAATACTATTTTAAATTATATAAAAATACTTGGTCCTGTATTAGTTGTATTACTTAGTGCAATTGACTTTATTAAAGCGGTAGTAGGATTTGATGAGAAGGCTATGAAAGAAGCACAGAATAAACTTATTATTAGATTAGTAGCTGCTTTAGCATTATTCTTAGTGCCTACTTTAGTTCAATTATTATTATCATTTATTAATATTAATACTTGTACATTGTAAAAAAGATATAAATTTTGAAAAAAAAGTATATCTTTTTTTTACATAATTGCTATTTATCTTTTTCTTTGGTACAATAATAAAGAATAGGTTTTTAATGAAAGAGAAGTGAAAAATATGTTTTGGAGTGATCCTGGCTTTTTAGCTGATTGTTTTAGAGGATTTTTTGCGATGTTAGATGGAGTAGGATATTTCTTCTTAGGGGGAATATTTAATATATTTTTTACTGTTGCTAGCGCTCAATTCTTTCAGAGTGATGTAATAGATACATTTTATTCTAGAGTGCAATTGATATTAGGGGTTCTTATGATTTTTAGAATATCAATTTCACTTTTACAAATTATTCTTAATCCTGATGTTTTTAAGGATAAGAATAAAGGAGCAGGGTCTTTAGTTAAAAGAATTGCAATTATGCTTGTTATGCTTACATTAATTGCTCCTATTAATATTCCTGATGCTCAAATTGAAGGACATCCTTTGAATCAACAGATTAGTGCCAATGGTATATTATTTGGTTTTTTATATCAGTTTCAAAATAGTGTTGTACAAGATCAAATTTTAGCAAAATTAATTCTTGGATATAATGGTAGTAGTGAAAGTCTTGAACTTGAGGGTATGTCTGCTACGGGTGATATTATTAGTTCTCAGATTGCTAAAGCTTTCATAACACCTACTTTGAATGGTTCTGCTGATGCTGATAATGTAACAACTGAACAGTTAAAGAAGGATGAAGACTTAGATAATTATGTGGCTTGTCCTGAAATAGTTGCTGATTATAATGATGATAACATTACTGCTTCATCTGTACTTGATCATGTTAATGATACTTGTGATAGTGATGGAGAAGTTTATGCATTTGAATATACTCCAATCGGGGGACTCATTGTTTCTATTGTTATGACTTTTATAGTAATTG
Organism: uncultured Bacilli bacterium; assembly: GCA_944331955.1. Lineage (GTDB taxonomy): Bacteria > Bacillota_I > Bacilli_A > RF39 > UBA660 > Onthousia. Next base: position 11,345 of record CALVIY010000034.1, on the reverse strand, counting down.
GATTTACACTTGATATTGCTGTGCGTGCTATTAAACTTGCCATACTTAGATTAATTGCTCCAGTTCCAATTATTTCTTATATTAATCCTGGAGCAGACAAAAATGGGCCTTTTGGTAATTGGGTTAAGACTTTATCTTCAACATATTTAAGTTTATTTATTAGATTAATAATTATTTATTTTGGTGTTTATTTAATAATACTTTTACAAGAAGGAACTTTAATTACTTGGGTTGGAACTTCAAGTTTCTTTACTTCTGCACTTGCTAATATCTTTATAATAGTTGGTATTTTAGTATTTATGAAACAAGCTCCTAAGTTTTTCCAAGATATGCTTGGAATTAAAGGTGATGGAAAGTTATTCAGTGGTATTGGTACTATGTTAGGTGCTGCTGCTTTAGCTGGTGGTGTAGTAGGTTCTGTTGCAACTGGTGTTAGAGCAGGTTGGCAAGAAGGAGCTGAATTTAGAGGTAAATCTGAAAAAGGTACAGCTGGTAGGACAGCAAGAAATATTTTAAGTGGTGCTAGTGCTGGAATATCTGGTTTAACTAGTGGAATTGGTGGAGCATTTGTTGGTGGTAAAGCTCTTGCTACTAGTGATAAAAAGGTACCTGGTTCTGTAATTAGTGCTATGCATAAAAGAAATGCAATGAGAGCATCACATTCTACTTTGCCTGGACGTGCAATAAGTACTGGTTATGGTATGTTTACAGGTAGAACTTTGGCTGAAAAAGATAAAGAAATTTTAGAGGCTACTGAAGCAGCTTCTAAGGAGATTTCTAATTGGGCAAGTGCAGCTCAGGAAGAAGCTTTAAAACAAACGGCTCCAGAGTATTTTGGTACTGCTAATATTAATGGAACAACTTATGGATTTAATTGGGATAAATTAGAAGCTGCTATGCAAGCTACTGATAAACACGGTAACTTTTATTATGGAAGTAGAAGGTTTAATAGAACTGATTTTACAACTGAAACATTGAACGGAATAAAAAAATCACAAACTGCTCAGTATGTTGCTAAAAATTATGATAAAAGCACAGGAGAATTTAAAAATGCAAGACTTAATACTAGTTTGAAGATGCTAAAACCAAAATTAGAAAAAACAGGAATAGACTTTTCGTCTTTGTATGCTGAGGATTATGATTCTGATAAAGGAGAGTTTATTGCTGGATCAGTTTTACCTTTTTTGGATCCATCCAAAAAAGGTGCTGCACTTGGAAAAGCATCATCTCAAGTTGCAGATTATACAAACTCTATGAAACATGTAAAACATATTGCTAACCATAATAACAGTAAAAATTAATAGGGAGTGTGATAATAGATGAATAATTTCTTAATACCTGCTAATACGAAAAGTGGACAACTTATTTTGGGGGTTTTTAAACCTTTTGATTTGATATTGTTGGGGACTGGTGTACTTATTACTTTAACTTTATTAATGACTTTTCCTATGAGTGATACTTGGCAAGTTGTTGTGGTGGTTATACCTGGTTTAACTTGTGCTTTCCTTGTTATTCCTGTTCCTAATTATCATAATATTTTAACTATTATAATAGAAGCTTATACTTTCTTTACTAATAGAAGAAACTATATATGGAAGGGTTGGTGTGTTAAAGATGTCAAAGAAGTCAAAGACGGTAAGTAGTCAGTATACTGAAGATTGGTTACCTATTTCTGGTATTCAAAATGGTTATATAATTTGCGATGGTAAACAAAAAGTTACGGGTGTAAAAATAGTTCCTAGAAATATCTTTATTCTAGATCAACAAGCTCAAGATAACATTTTAATAAGTCTTAAAAACTTTTATAATATGATAGACTTTGAGTTTTGGCTTGTTGTTGCTGATAGACCTGTTGATATATCTGTTTATATGTCACAGTTACAACTTTTGTATAACGATGCTACATCTCCTGCTATACGTAAACTTATTTTACAAGATATAGATAAAGGTAATACTTTTATGAATAATAATATTGTTGATACTGAGTACTTTATTTTATTTAAAGATACTAGTGAAGATGTATTGCAGAAACGTGTTCGTCTTTTAATAAATGGTCTTGCAAGTTGTGGTCTTAATGCTTCACAGGTTAGTAATGATGACCTTAGAATAATTATGGAAAACTTCTTGAATGGAGGAGTTAATACTGAGTTTGGGACGGTGATGCCTATATGAGTATAAGTTTAAAGAGTCAATTAGCTCCTAAGGGGTTACAGTTTAATCCTAGTGATTTCTTTATTAGTGATAAGTATGCAACTATTCTTTCAGTTATATCTTATCCTAGATATATCGCTCCTGGATACTTATCTACTCTTACATCTATGAGTGGTATAAAAATAGTAATTAAACATATTCCTGTACCTTTTAGTACAATGTCTAAGATGATTAATAGACAGATAGCTGATTTACGTGAGAAATATCGTCAGGAACATGATCAAACTGCTAAAGAGAGAATTAGACAAGATGCAGAGAGTCTTGAATCTTTTGTTTCTATGCTTGCTTCTAGTCAGTCTCGTATCTTTGATTTTCAAATGCATATTATGATAAATGCTGATACTAAAGAAGAACTTGAACTTCGTAAAGTAAATGTTAAAAACTATTTGGATGCCATGGATTTAAGAGCGGTATCTCTTCGTTTTGAACAAGAGAAAGTCTTAAAGAGTATATTACCAATCTTTCCTAGTCAAGATATAGAAGAAAGAGTTGGTACTCCTATACCAACACCTACTATTGCAGCGATGTATCCTTTTATCTTTGATAGTATTAAAGATCCAGGATTATCTGTTTTACTTGGGGTTGACTTTTCTGGAGGAGTTATCTTGTTTAATCAATTTCTTTACCAAATTAGAAAAGAAAATAATAGAAATAATGCTAATATGATTATTCTTGGTACTTCTGGTTCTGGTAAAAGTACGGCTGCTAAACTACTACTTAGAACTCATATTAGAAATGGTTGTCAGATAGTAGCAATTGATCCTGAAAACGAATTAGAAGAGATGACTAAGACTTTTGGGGGAGATGTTATTGATATTGGTAAAGGTGGAGAATATGGTCTTATTAATCCATTAGAAGTTATTATAGATGCTGATGATGAAGAGATTAGCGGGGGACTTGGTTATACTGTTTTAACTCGTACTTTACAGTCTCTTAGAGCTTTTATGAAGTATTATGATCCATCTATTGAAGAAGATGTTTTAAATATGTTTAGTGAGATTGTTCAAGATACATATAAACGTTTTGGAATAGATTTTAATACTGATTTTACTAAGTTTACTTCAGCTGACTATCCAACATTCTCTGATGTTTATGCTACTATTAGAGGTAGACTTATGTCTTTAACTGAACAAACTAGAGAAAAAGATATTATTCAAAGACTTGAACTTAAGATTAGACCTTTAATTAAAGAGTTAAAATTCTATTTTGATGGTAAGACTACTATTACTGCTGATAGTGATTTTATGGTTTTCAATATAAAAGAATTTATGAATTCTGATACTAATATTAGAAATGCTTTATTCTTTAACGTTTTAAAATATGCTTGGGGTCTTTGCTTAGATTCATCTGTTAATACCATATTAATGGTTGATGAAGCGCATGTATTACTTGGTACTAATAATGAACAGGGTGCTGACTTCCTTGCGCAAGTACAAAGACGTGCTCGTAAATATAATACTGGTACAATAATTATTACTCAACAACCTAGTGATTTTTCTAGTCCTGCTATTATTACACAAGGTAAGGCAATATTTGATAACTCATCATATTATCTTGTTATGGGACTAAGAAAACAGGCCGTTGAAGATTTATCTTTACTAATAGATTTAAATGAAAATGAAAAAGATAGTATTAAACGTTATTCTCAAGGTGAAGCATTATTTGTTTGTGGTAATAGACGTATGAGAATTAATGTTGTTGTAACGCAGGAAGAATTAGAATCATTTGGTACTGCTGGAGGATTTTAGAGGAGGTAGTGATTTTTATGAAAGGAGATAGAAATAATAGTAGAAGAAGTATGAAATGTAAGAAATTTCTATCTTCTTTATGGTCATTTCCTTGGCAAGGGAAACTTGTGCTTATAGGACTTGTTTTCTCTTTTTTTCTTATAGGAAGTTCTTATCTACTTAAAAATATTGAAATAAAAAGTACTTCTAATGAAGTTATTTCAATGAGTTCTGCTGAAGAAGCTTATCATGAAAGATTAGAGAAAGTTTATAATGAGTATGAAGCGGAAGAGAAAGATTTTTCTGAACTTGTTATTACTTCTAGTTTTTCAATAATGCAGGCTCATATAGAAGGATTTTCTTTTGCAGATATGACAGAAGATAGGATGAGAGAAGTTGCTGATTTAATGCTTGATAAAGTTGAGAATGAAGATGGAACTTTTTCATATACTGCTAAAGGAGAGGATGCTGTTAAAGAGAGTTTAGCAGAATATTTTAAGGGTATTAAATCTAGTTTATCTGATACTACATGTAAGAGAATGGCTGAAGATGTATATCAGTATATAGAAGATTATTTAGAGTTTATACAAGCTGAAGAAGAAGAAGAAGAAGGTACTGACTCATCTTGTGATGGTAATTCTTATTGGTGGCCTATTGGTAGTGCAGAGACAACAACAGAAAATGGTGTTACTTTTGCTAGTGGAGCTCCTGTTTCTTCAGTACTTACAGCTTATTTTGGAGGTAATGATGTTGTTCATAATGGAAGCCATGGAGCGATAGATATTTCTAATGGTTTAGGAATTGGTGGTACTAATATTATTGCTTCAAAAGATGGTGTTGTTATTTATCCTACTGATACTTCTCAGACTGGTTATGCTGATGTAGGTAATGCTAGTGATGGTGGTGGGCGTGGTAATTATGTTATTATAGAACATTCTGATGGAAATTATACATACTATGCACATATGGCTCAAAATAGTATTACAGTTTTAGCAGGTGATACGGTTAAACAAGGTCAAGTTATTGGTAAGATGGGACATTCTGGCGATTCTACAGGAACTCATTTACATTTTGAGGTTAGAGTTGGTGGTAATACGCAAGCGAATAGAGTTGATCCTTTAGATTATGTAAGTATAGATAATCCTAGACCGGGATGTGTTGATTTTTCTTTAACATCTTCATCTTTATCAAAACAAGAATTTGTTTCAAAGATGGAAGCATATTGTTCTAGTAGTGGTAATAATGCATTTTGTACTAACTTTGCTAATCATGCAGAAGAAGTTTATGATGTTTCATTAGATGCTGGTGTTAACCCAGAGCTTGTTGTAGTAACAGCTGGAACTGAACAAGGATGGAGAAAATGTGGTGGACTTTATAACTTTTGGGGAATTGGTATTCCTAATGGTGCTGGTTGTAGTGCTGGACCACAGTTAACTTCACTAGCTGCTGGTATTAGAAAATATGCTAGTACTTTGGCAGCTTATCAACCAGGAGGAGAGAAAGAATCAGCAATTGAAAGTAGAAATCAACAAAGAGAAGCAGCGGGATGTGATTCTGCTGGACATGGGCCGCCTGGGACTTTAGCAGGTATGCAATCTGTTTATTCTTGGGTTGGTGATTATAGATATAGTCCTGGTAATTGGGGCTTGGGCGGATGTGTTTATTTAGATATTATTTATGGTTCAGGATATTGTTCTTCAAGGTCTGTTTGTACTAATTATTCAAGTTGTCCTTCTAGTAGTGCTACTACAGTGTGTGAGCAAAATGATTATACAGCATATCAATTACAAGAAAAATTAAAGCTTAGGAATACTATATTTGGATTATAGGAGATGATTTTATGAATAAAACTGAAAAAATAGAGTTATCTTTAGTTATTATTTTAGTAGTTGTTCTTGCATTCTCTTTTATATATGTGAAATTTACAGAAAATAAGGTAGGCGAAGAGACAATTAATACTAAAGTGGTAGCTTTAACAGATGTTAATCGTTTCTTTACAATAGATTCTGCTATTTCTAAGTATTTTTCTTATATTACTTTAAAAGATAATGAATCACTTTTAAAAATATTAGATGAAGATTATATTGAAAGAAATAATATTACAACTTCTAATATTAGCAATTTTGTAGGAAATTATGATGCTAATATTAGAAGTAGTTTGGAAGAAGCATATCAAGTTAGCTCATATAATAATGTTTATAAATATTATGTTAAAGTAGTGCTTAAAGAAGAGACTCTTTATGATTCTACTTTACATGGATATGTTTATTATATAGTTACTATTAATGAAAATGAATTAACATTTGCTATTGAACCTATTTCTGATATTATATATTCTAATAAAGTGAAAGGTGTTGAATCTTAATGGAAAAAAAAGTTAAAATTATTGTGTTCATAGTATTTGTTATTTTAGTTCTTTTCTTTGTTTTTAGTAATATGATAGAAGTTCGAGATGAAAATAGAAATCTTCCTAGTAATGAAGATTTAGATGAATTTAATAATGTTCAAACCAAGAATGATGCTAATACTTATGAAGTAAAAGATGTTCCTAATAAAGAATTAGCAACAATATATTATAATCATTTTAAAGATTTAGTTGTTAACAATAGTGAAGAAGCTTATAAGAGAATAAGAAATAAAGATGTTGTTACTTTAGATGACTTTAATAGTTTTAGAAATAATTTAATCAATAACTATTATAATAATAAAGTTATTGATTATAGAATTAGTGGTTCTACATATATAATTACTAATAGTGATAATCAAACTATTACTTTTTATGTAGATGCTGTTTTTAAATATCAGGTAGAATTATAATTTTGTAAATTTTGATATAATTATATTATGGTAAAGATGGTGATAATGTGGAAGAAGAGAAAAATAGAACTGGTAGTGTTAATAATAATATTAATTCTAATCCTAATAGTAGTGTTAATACTACCACTACCACTAATACTAAAAATATAGATAATTCTCTTGATAAAAAAACTTCTGATAATAATCAAGTAAATAATGTTAACTCTTTTTCTACTACTAGTTCACCTCTTAAAGATGCTGTTAGTAATATAGGTAGTGCAGTTTTAGAAAATAATAAATATAAGAGTAGACGTAGTTCTATGAATTTTAATAATACTAACGATACTTCGAATACTTCTAATGATTTTAAGGCTTCTAATACTCCTAATACTCCTAATGCTAATAATAGTTCTTTATCTAATTCTAATAATTTAAATAAAAAAATAATGCCTAATAATATGAGAGCTCCTTATAATAGAGGTAATAAAGCTAATAGTGTTTTGAATATGGGAAAAAATGTAGTTTCTAATTTACATCCTGCTTTAAAGGCAATTAATATGGCTAATAATATTAAAAATACAATATCAAGTGTTATGCCAAGGAATAATGATATTATGACTGATTCTAGTGATGATAATGGGCCTAATTTATCTGAAGATGGAGGAACTACTTCTATACTTGGTGGAGAAGAACAAAGTGAAGATAATGCTTCTAATCCTGTTAGTTCTATTTTAGGATCTAAAAACAAAATATCAGGTGGATTTAGTTTTTTAGGAAGGCTACCTACTGCTATTAAGATTGGGTTAGCTTTAATTGGGCCCCTGCTTCCTCTTATTGTATTTATTCTAGTTCCTATTGTGGTTATAGGTTACTTTAGTAGCTTCTGGGGACTTGATAGAGTACTTGCTTCTAATGGTATTAGTAGTGGAAGTGGAGGAAGTGGTAGTATTAGTTATGGGGATTATACTTTATCTTCTTCAGGGGATCAGATTCTACATACTTCTATTGATTCTTTTCTTGCTAGTAATGGAAGTAGTTTGGAAGAATTTAATAATTTAATTACTTCTAATGTTAATGATGCAGGTTATGGAACAAGAGCAGGTGTTGTTGCTGCTGCTGTTACCTTAATTGGAGAACTTGGTGATAATTATAATGTTAAAATTCCTTATTTCTGGGGTGGAGGACATGGTAGAGTTGCTGATGGTGTTGTTGCTAATTGGGGTAGTAATGAATGTCATACTTATGCTAATGGTACTTCTTATAACTACTGTGGACTTGATTGTTCGGGATTTGTTTCTTGGGCTATTTATAATGGAGGATATAATATGTATCCTATGTCATCTGGATCTTTTAGTAATTTAGCAGGTGCTAAAAGGGTAAGCTTAAAAAATAGTGCAGTTTTACAACCTGGTGATTTGTTAGATTCTAATGGTCATGTAATTTTAGTAGTTGATATTGATGAGGAGTCTAAAGAATATATTTGTGCAGAAGCATCAGGTAATACAACAGGGGTACTTTTCTCTAGACATCCATTTAATCTTAGTGGATACTGGGGAGTAGATTTAGAAGGTTTTTATAAAACTGAGGCAAGGAGTTAATTATGAAAATAAAAATATTAATATTAGTATTTATTATGTTTATGATGTGTGGATGTAGTGCTTCTGTTGATATTGAAATAAAAGATAAGAAAGTATTTGAAAGTGTAGATATTACTGCTTATCAGAATGTTATTTATACTAAAGAAATATTAAATACATCTTTTAGAAATTATATACCTGTTTATGCTAGAGATTTAATAGTTGATACTCTTCCTGATACTCCAAGAGAAGGTATTCAGTATTATGAGAAGACTACTACTGATTTAGGGAATGGTTATAAGTTTAATTATAAATATACTTTTGATATAGATGAATATAGTGAGGCTAGAACTATTAAAGATGGGTTTAGAAATTATGATTTTTCTTATAATGATGTTAATAATACTATATCAATATCTACTGATGATAATGGACTTCTTTACTTTAATGATTATGATCAGTTAGATGAAGTAAGAATTAATATTAAAACAAATTATTTTGTAGAGAGTAATAATGCTGATGAAGTTAATGGTAATACTTATACTTGGGTCTTTAATAAAGATAGCAAGAAGAGTATTAAAATGACTATAGATACTGATTCTAGTGAGGTCGTTAGTTCTAATAATATAGTTTTAATTCTTTCTGTTGCTATAGTAGGGGCAATTTTAGTTTTTCTTGCTTTAAAAAGTAGAGATAATAATAAAATATAAAAAAATTTAGTTTTCAAATTTGAAAAATACTGTTATAATAAGCGTAGTTTAAACCTTAGACATTAAATTATTAAGTACTTGTTTAGTATTTATCGAGTATAAACGGAGGGATTTGTTATGAAGTTAAAGTTTAGAGCGGATAAAGACGATGTAATGATTTTTATAGTTTTTGCTATCTTTTTACTTTATATAGTAGCGATAGGGGTTGTTAATTTACATTCTTTTGCTACTGAAGGTTATTTTAGTGGTCTTAATCCATTTCCTGCTTTTACACCTAGATTTTTATGGATAACTTTAATTATTTATTTTGCGGCTTTAGTTGGTATGCTTATTAGTGTTAAATCTTATTTCTTTGAAATGGAAAAGGGATTTGGTTTTACTAGTGAGAAAAAAGATAAGGGGTATTCTAGATGGGCTAAAGATAAAGAAATGAAAGCAGAACTTACAATGGTTAGTCCACAGCAAGAATATAGTGAGGCAGCAGGGGTTCCTTTACTTTTAAATGAAAAAGAAGCTTGGGTTGATAATGGAGAATATCATACTTTAGTTATTGGTTCTACTGGTTCTGGTAAAACACAAACTGTTATTAAACCTACTGTTAAATTACTTGCTAAAGCAGGGGAGTCTATGATTATTACCGATCCTAAAGGTGAGATTTATGAAGCGACTGCTAATATGTTAAGAGATAAAGGTTATGATGTTGAAATATTAAATTTTCGTGATCCACAAAATGGTAGTAGTTGGAATCCGTTATCACTTCCTTATAGAATGTATAAAAATGGTAATCAAGATAAAGCGATAGAGTTACTTGATGACCTTGCTTTAAATATACTTTATGATGAATCTAGTAATAATAGTGATCCTTTCTGGGAGAAGACATCAGCTGATTACTTCTCTGGTGTTGCTTTAGGACTTTTTGAAGATGCTAAAGAAGATGAAATTAATATTAATAGTATTAGTTTAATGACAACAGTAGGAGAAGAAAAGTTTGGTGGTAGTACCTATATTAAAGAATACTTTTCATTTAAAGATCCTGCTAGTGCTTCTGTTATTAATGCATCAAGTACTATTAATGCTCCAACAGATACAAAGGGGTCAATATTATCAGTATTTAGACAGAAGATTAAGTTGTTTGCATCTCGTGAGAACTTATCAGAAATGCTTAGTCATAGTGATATAGAACTTGCTGATATTGGTAGAAAGAAGACAGCTTTATTTATAGTAGTTCAAGATGAAAAGAAAACATATCACTCTCTTGTTACTATCCTTTTGAAGCAATGTTATGAAACATTAATTGGTGTTGCCCAAGAAAATGGAGGAGAACTTCCTGTTAGAACTAACTTCTTATTAGATGAGTTTGCTAACATGCCTCCTTTAAAAGATGTTACTACTATGATTACAGCAGCTCGTTCAAGACATATTAGATTTACTATGATTATTCAAAATTATGCTCAGTTAAATCAAGTTTATGGTAAAGAGAATGCTGAGACTATTAGAGGTAACTGTGGTAATATTATTTACTTAATATCTGCAGAACTTGCAGCCTTAGAAGAAATATCTAAGATGTGTGGTGAGGTTAAATCTAAACAAGATGATAAAACAGCATCGACTCCTTTAGTTACTGTATCTGATTTACAGAGAATGAAACAGTTTGAAGTTATTGTCTTAAGAATGAGGATGCAACCATTTAAGACTAAGTTTACACCTGATTTTAAACTTGATTGGGGTAAGACTTATCCAAAGGCCACATATCCATCAAGAGAAAAAATGCCTCTTCATACATTTGATATAAAGACTTTTGTTAAGGAGAAAAAGAAAGAAAAATTACTTGAGATGATGAATAGTAATAATCCATCTATTGATAAAGGAAATACTCCTCCTGGTTTTGTTCCTCCTAATCTTTTTGGAATAGGACCTGGTTCTAATACACCTAGTAGTAATCCTTTACCTAGACAAGAGAATCCAATGCCTGCTTTTTTGAATCCTAGTAATGAAAGTAATGCTCCTAAAAAACCATCTTTTGATGTTGATGAATTAGTTAAAAAGATTGATGCAAAGATTGCAGAACTTGAAAAAGAAGAGGCAATGAATAAACAGAAACAACAACAGAAGTTAGAAGCTATGAAAGCGAAGGAAACTAAACCTGTTATGGATGTTTCTCCAGTTAAAGAAGTTGTTAGTAGTCCTATACCTGAAGTTAGTGAAACAAGAAAGGTATCTAATAAAGAAAAGCCTATTAATTTAAATCTTGATGATGATGACGATGATGATTTCTTTGATGACTTTTTTGATGAATAGTAGTGTTTAAAAGCACTGCTTTTTTT
>CALVIY010000033.1 GCA_944331955.1 uncultured Bacilli bacterium | reverse complement strand
AATTATTACTAATCTTTTTAGATCTGAAAAAAAGAATGCTGAAAATTTACTCAGCACCCTTTAATGTCGAAGAACCACAAGAATAAGAAAGAAGGTAGTAATTATGATGAAAAGGAACACTAGCACCTATTTACAATGCGTTAACTGGGGGGGGGCAGTTTAATAGTAAAATAAGTAATAAAATTACTTTCTTTCATTATGACATAAGAGCAGGATAATTATATTCTGTTCTTTTTAATGTCTATAAAATGGGAGGAGTATAAAAATGAAGAAGAAAGAAAATATTATAATAATTGCAATATTAGTAATAATGTTAATAGCAATAATAGGAGTAAGTTATGCTGCTTTTAATTTTAGTCAGCAAGGTAATGTCCCTAATAAAATTACAACAGGATCTATTACCATGACTTATGAAGAAAGTGATAATACTATCACTCTGGGTAATGCTCTACCTACAACAGATGCGACAGGTACAACGAGATTAAAAGAAGGAGAGTACTTTGATTTTACAGTTAGCAGTGAAATAACAGGTGAGGTAAACATAAACTACGAAATAAGTGCCAAAGAAGTAGGAGATGGTACAATAGATGGTTCTAATATAAAGTTATATTTAACTAGATTAACAGAAGATGGAACAGAAGAACAGTTAATGAGTCCAGAAGTATATAGTGAAGAGACAAGTGAAAACACTTATACAGGAAGACCATCAGGAGAGATGAGTTTATATACAAGTAGTATGAATAGTAGTGAAAGTAATAACTATAGATTAAGAATGTATGTTGATGAAAATTATAATCCTCAAGGAGATGGCGGAGGACTAACCTTTAAAGTACAAGTAAATGTATATGGAAAAGATAGAGTAGCAGAGCCCGTAAGTGATGTATTGCTTGCCAATATACCTGAAGAAAATCAATTTGATGATGGTTATGATACCTTCATCACTGGCGAGGATCCTAATAACTATGTCTGGTATAGCGGTAAATTATGGAGAGCGGTTAGTGTAAATAACAGTGTTAAAACAACTAAGTTAGTAACACAGTGGAATATAAGTACAATTGCCTATAATGAAATAAATAGTACTGCTTTTGAAGGAAGTTATATGGAATCTTGGTTAAATGATACAAGTGTAGATGGCTTTTTAAGTAATTTAAGAGAACCTGAAAACTTTATAGTAATGGATGCAAAGTGGAATGCAACTGTGGATGATAAAGAATTAGGAAGTATAACAAGACCATCAGATGATGGAACAATAGTAGAAGATGCTGTTGGACTACTTAATGTGTATGAATACCAATCTAGTAATAATGGTGGAACAGATGGCTATTTAAACAATGGCCTTGAGTGGTGGACTTTAACGCCAAATGATTTTAAAGCAAATGTGGTTGAGGTGCGACCTAATGGTGGTATTAATGATATAATTAAAACATATAGTACGGGTACTCGTCCGTCTATAAATCTAAAATCTAGTGTGAAGATAGTGAATGGTGATGGAACTATAAATAATCCGTATAGATTAGAAGAAGATTATGATACTAATCTATCTGGTACTTTGTTGAAAAATAGATATAGTGGTGAATATATTAAGTTTGGAACTGGAGAAAATACTTTATATAGAATAGTAAGTCACGAAAATGGCATAGGAACCAAAATAACTAGTATAGAACCATTAAAAGATTCAGGGAAATTAAAAAGAAGTACTTTTGGAGATACAGTTGATTATTCAAGTACAAACATAATAGGAACATTCTTAAATGGAGAATATCTAACGAATTATATAGGTAATGATTATGCTAATATGATAGAGGATACTACAACTTGGTATTTAGGTACTGTAGGAAATGGTATGAGCTATAAACTAGCTAAATATATAGATACAACAGGTAATACATTAACATCAAGTACAACAAGTGCTAAAGTAGGATTACTTCGATATGGGGAATTAATGTCAGGGCAATTCGAAATAAGTGAAAATAATACAACCTACTGGCTTTTAACACCAAGTAATTCTGAAAGATCACATTATGTATCAGATGATTCTTTTAGTGGAGCTTTTGATGTGAAAAATATGGCTATTGGTATCAAACCATCTTTAAATCTAAAACAAAACGTAGTAATAACCTCTGGAGATGGTACTAAAAACAATCCATTTACTTTATCATAGAATAAATATTATCATAGAAAAAGAGAGTTTTCTTTAGAAATAAAGGAAATCTCTTTTTATTTTCTATGATAACAATTATAGATTTAATAACTGGTTTAGTAAATCTATGTCATCATTCCAATCTGGTAAATCATCATTAATTTTTGGATTAGCTTTTTCAATTGCATCAAATTTAGATTTTTCAATAACTCTAGCATATTCCATAGTAGTATTTATAGAAGAATGTCCAAGTAATTCTTGAATGTATACAGGATTTACTCCTTTGTCTAACAAATGAACTGCTCTAGTATGCCTAAATGTATGAGGTGATATTTTCTTATTTAAAATTTTATTATATTTTAAAACTATATCCATAATAAAATTAGAGTTCATCTTACAATTACTATTATTTGGTTTTTTAAATAAATAACCATTCATAACATTATTCTCTTTTATATATGAGATTAGTAATTTTTTAGTTTGTTCCATTATAGAAACAATTCTTTGTTTATTCCCCTTACCAGTTAATATAATGTATTTTTCTTCTAAATGAATATCATCTAATTTTAAATCAATAATTTCACTAGCCCTTGCTGCAGTATCATATAATAGTGTAAGTACAGTTAAATCTCTTCTTCCAATTTTAGTGGTAGTATCAATACTATCAAATAGAATTTTAAGTTCTTCTTCGGTTAAATATGTCATTATTTTTTTTATTTCTTTTTTAGACTTAATTGATAATATTCTTCTTATATTATCTATATTATCAATTTCATCAATTGCACAATACTGATAAAATGATTTTATTGAGGCCAGTCTTTGATTTCTAGTTTTAATACTATTTTTCTTTTCATCTTCCAAATAATTTAAAAAATCAATAATTATTTCCCTAGTTACTTTATTAAAGGTAATATCTTTTAGTTTAAATTTTTTAATATTCACTAAATAATCAATAAGTATTTGAAATGTTTTTCTATAAGAACGAATAGTATGAAGAGACATATTTCTTTCTACCTTTAAATATTTGCCTAAAAAGTTTGATAAGTAAAATGAAAAATCTTTATTCATAATCATCACCACTTTCTGGTATTAAATATCCAAGTTCTTTTTCAGAAATACTATTAACTGTTCTTAAAATATCTTTATTAATGTGGAAATAATAAGATAAAGAATTTAAAGTTTTGTGCCCTAACTGAGCCCCTAAAATAGGTAAAATAGAATTAATATCTTTACCTTTTTTAATTGATCTATCAATATTGTGTACAACAAAAGTATGTCTTAAATCGTGTAATCTTGGTCCTTTATCAGTAATTTTAATATCAGAAATAGTTAAGACTTTTTTAAAGTAATTTTCAATAGTTCCTTCTGATACTTTAAAAATCAATTCATCAGGATGTTTATTTAAATAAAATTTTGAAATAAATTTAGTTATTTCATCATTTAATTTATCTGAAATGGCCACATATCTCTCTTCATTATTTTTAGTATCAGTCAATTTAAATAAAGATAATTCTTTAATATAATTTTTGATTTTAATGTTTAATACTTCACCAATACGCATGCCTGTTTGATAAAGAATTTTTATAATTAATGGATAAATTATTTGTCTATAATATGTATAATGATAATTTTTTAAAGGCTTATTAAGGTTAGAAAAAATTAATTTTATTTCATTATATGAAAATATATATGGAATAAAGTTATTATGATTTTGTGGATACAGTTTAGTAGGAATTTGATAACAGTCTATATTTTTTTGTGTTTTTAAATAATAACAAAATTCTCTAAATACACCCATATTTCTTGCAATAGTATTTGAAGATAAATTAGAATTAATTCTTGCATAATCTAAAGTAACTTCCTTAGTTATTTTTATAATGTTATTTTGAATTAAATAAGTTATAATTTCTTTAAGTACAATTTCACCAGTTTTATATTTATAACCACAAAAGTGTTTATATTGAATAAATTCTTTAAATAGTGTATTATAATCTTGCATTATTCATCTACCTCCAGACAAACTTTTTTAAGATTTTTAGTATCAATTTTAATATAAGTAGAAGAGGTAGTATTTATATCTGAGTGACCTAAAACAGATGAAATAATGTGAATAGGAATATCATTATCTAACATATTTGTAGCGAAACTATGTCTTAGATTATGAATTCCTTTTTTTATATTTTCTTCTAAATTACATTTTTCAAAATATTTATTAAAATTATTAAATTGTTCCATCTTTTCAAATGGATATTTCATTTTAACAAATAGATATTCATTATTACATTTTGGCCTTGAATTTTTTATATAATTAATAATTGCCCATCCAACTTCTTTAGATAAAGGGAGTATATTTAAATTATTAGTTTTAGGTTGAATAACATTTAACTTATAATTCTTCCAATCAATATCTTTTAACTTAATATTTAAAATATCACTTATTCTAAGACCAAGTCTTGCGGCTATTAATATTATTGTATAATTTCTAATATCAATTTTTCTTTCTTTAGGAATACTTTCAAGTAATTGTTCTATATTTTCTGTTTTTAAGTAAGTTGGTAGTTTTCTTTTTCTACTTTTCTTTATTTTTGGAATATAACAAGATAGATCTTCTAATATAATATCTTCAATAAATAAATAATTTAAAAAATCTCTTAAAACATAAAAATTTCTTCTTTTAGAAATATTACCTTTATCAATAGTTTTATTTATAAAATCTACTACAAATGTTTTAGAAAAATTATCTAATTCATTTAAACCATTTTTATAAAAATAGGATAATAAATTTATTAAATATCTTTTTTTAATTATTATACTATTATTGCTATTTTGCCTTACATTTTTCAAATAGTCTAAATAATTATCTAAAACTACATTCCAATTACTAGGATAATCAGAATATAAAGAACTAGGTAATGATCTTTTTTGCATAAAGATTTTATAAGTATCAAAATCATCAAGTATTCTTTTAGATCTCATTAATTGATGATAAAGTGATTTAGATTTATTTGTGTAACTATTTACATCAAATTTATAATAATCTAAAAGAAAGTCTATATAATCTTTTTCATTATATACAAAACTATTTGTACTCTTCCAATAAATGAACTTATTCCAGATTCTTAGATATTCATCCATAGTAGAAATAGAAAATCCAATTCCTAATGCCTCCTTTCTAATATTTTTGATTTGTGTTTTAAAATCTAGTGTATTCATTCATACACACTCCTTTCTTTACTGGTACTTTGCCAGTAGAAAGTATTATAATTGTTATCATAGAAAATAAAAAGAGATTTCCTTTATTTCTAAAGAAAACTCTCTTTTTCTATGATAATATTTCTTCTATGATAATGTAAATTATCAATGTTCTATGATAATTCACTATAGAACTTCAATAAAATGAAAGAAGAAAAATAAATTCTTCTTTTTTCTATGTTTATATGATAAAATATAACTGTTTAGAAAGAAGGGATAGTATGCATTTACCAGATTTTAAAGTCGCTCGTAGTAGTACAAAAATAGATTATAATAAAATAAATTATAAATTAGATTCTAAATATCTTAATAAATATAAAGGTAAAGTTTGTTATCTAAAGACTTATGGATGCCAAATGAATGAACATGATAGTGAAAATATTAAAGGTATATTAGAATTATTAGGGTTTAATTTTACTGAAATAATCGATGATGCTGACTTAGTTTTATTAAATACCTGTTCTATAAGAGAAAATGCTCACAATAAAGCTTTTGGATTACTTGGTAGAGCAAAACATTTAAAAGAGTCTAAAAAAGATTTAATGATAGGTTTATGTGGTTGTATGGCTCAAGAAGAAATAGTTGTTAATACTATTATGTCTAAATATCCATTTGTAAACTTTGTAATAGGTACACATAACTTTTATCAGTTACCTGAAATATTAGAAGCAAGTGAAGATAAACAACAAATAGAAGTTTACTCTAGAGAAGGAGATTTAATGGAAGATCTTCCAGTAGATAGAGCTAGTAAATATAAAGCATATGTTAATATTATTTATGGTTGTGATAAGTTCTGTACTTATTGTATTGTTCCTTATACTAGAGGAAGACAAAGAAGTAGAGAAAAAGAAGATATCTTAAAAGAAATAAATAATCTTATTAAAGAAGGTTATAAAGAAGTAACTCTACTAGGTCAAAATGTTAATGCTTATGGAAAAGATTTATATGATAATTATTCACTTGCAGAACTACTTGAAGATGTTGCAAAAACTAATATACCGAGAATTAGATTCATGACTAGTCATCCATGGGACTTTACTGATGAAATGATAGAAGTAATTGCCAAGTATCCTAATATTATGCCTAGTATTCATTTACCAGTTCAATCAGGAAGTGATAGAATCTTAAAACTAATGGGAAGACGTTATACTAAAGAAAAATATTTAACCCTATTCCATAAGATGAAAGAAATGATTCCAAATTGTGTTATATCTACTGATATAATCGTAGGTTTTCCTGGAGAAACAGAAGAAGACTTTGAAGAGACATTAAACTTAGTTAAAGAATGTAAATATGATAATGCTTATACTTTTATCTATTCACCTAGAGTTGGTACTCCAGCTGCTAAACTATCTGATAATGTCAGTAAAGAAGAAAAAGAAAAAAGACTTTATAAACTTAATGAGATAGTTAATACTTACTTTAAAGAAAATAATGATAAGTTAGTAGGTAAGAGTTTACCTGTTTTAGTAGAAGGTATTAGTGATAAGAAAAATGAATATTTTGGTTATAGTGATACTAATAAATTAGTTAACTTTACAGGTGATGATGTAGAAATAGGTAGTATTGTTAATGTAGAGATTACTGAAGCAAAGACATGGAGTTTAGATGGAAAAGTTAGTAAGTAATGAAGAGATAGAAAAGAAAGCTTTAGAGTTAGTTGATGTGATTAAAGAAGATAAAAAGTATAAGGAATATATAAATCTAAGAAAAAAAATAAGTGCTAATAAAGATATTATGAGTAAGATGGAAGAAGTAAAAAGATTACAGAAAGAGTATGTAAAAAGTGCTTATTTAGATAAAGAAATAGAAGAAAAGTTAAATAGTTTAAATCAAGAGTTAAATAGTATTTCCTTATATAAAGATTATTTAAGTAAGGAAAAAGAAGTAAATAATATATTAATTAATATAAATGAAGGATTAAATGTAATGTTTGATAGCATTTTAAATCAAAATAGTAAATAACTACTTGATAGATATCTACTAGTTATGATAATATTAAGTTAACATGAATAGTAGAAAGAAGGTAGAAGTATGAAAACACTATGTTTACAACATGTTACCTGGGGGGGGGGCAGTTTAGTAGTAAAATAAGTAATAAAATTACTTTCTTTCATTATGACATAAGAGCAGGATAATTATATTCTGTTCTTTTTAATGTCTATAAAAATGGAAGGAGTAATGAGAAAATGAAAACAAAGAAGAAAGAAAATATTATAATAATTGCAATATTAGTAGTAATGTTAATAGCGATAATAGGAGTAAGTTATGCCGCCTTTAACTTTAGTCAGCAAGGTAATACTCCTAATAAGATTACAACAGGATCAATTACTATGACTTATGAAGAAAGTGATAATACCATAAGTATAGGAAATGCTCTACCTACAACAGATACGACAGGAATGGCAAGATTAAAAGAAGGAGAATACTTTGACTTTACAGTAAGTAGTGAAATAACAGGAGAAGTTAATATTAATTATGAGATAAGTGCTAAAGAAGTAGAGGAAGGAACAATAGATGGTTCTAATATTAAACTTTACTTAACTAAGTTAAATGAAGATGGAACAGAAGAACAATTAATGACACCTGAAACTTATAATGAGGAAACAACATCTAATAAATTCACAGGAAGACCTGCTAATGAAATGAGTTTATATACTTCAAGTATGAATAGCAGTGAAAGTAATGATTATAGACTTAGAATGTATGTAACAGAAGAATACAATCCCCAAGGAGATGGAGGAAATTTAACCTTTACAGTACAAGTAAATGTATATGGAAAAGCAGGAGATAAGATTCCAGTAACTGCAGGCCCTGTTAATGAAGTATTAATGTCTAATATACCTGAAGATAATCAATATGATGATGGAACAGATACCTTTATCACAGGAGAAGATCCTAATAACTATGTCTGGTATAGCGGTAAATTATGGAGAGCGGTTAGTGTAAATAATGAAGCAAAGACTACTAAATTAGTAACACAATGGAATATAACTTCAACTACTTATAATGCAAGTGGTAGTAATGCTTTTGAAGGAAGTTATATGGAATCTTGGTTAAATGATACAACAGTGGATGGTTTTTTAGGAAATTTAAGAGAACCTGATAAATTTATTGTAATGGATGCAAAGTGGAATGCTACAGAAAATATGTTTTCAGGTAAACCTCCGAGTGAAAGTGATGGCGGTATAATAGTAGAAGATGCAATAGGTTTATTAAATACTTATGAATATGCGACAAGTTATAGAGGAATATCTTTTAGAGATGGTTATTTAAATAATGGACTTAATTGGTGGACCTTAACACCATCTGGTACGAATAACGTGCTTAATGTAGATCATAATGGCAGTTCTGGCAACAGTAGCACTGTGACCGGTGGTGGTGTGCGGCCATCTATAAATCTAAAATCTAGTGTCAAAGTTGCTGATGGAAATGGAACAATAGATAATCCATATAGACTTGAAGGAGATAATGATACTAATTTATCAGGAACATACTTAAAAGATCGATTCAGTGGGGAATATATAAAGTTTGGAACTGGAGAAAATAATTTATATCGAATAGTAAGTCATGAAAATGGCATAGGAACAAAAATAGTAAGTGCAGAGCCATTAAAGAGTTCTGGAGAATTTATAGAAAGTGCATTTGGAAGTAATGGAACCTTTTCGAGTGAAAATACAATAGGAACATTTTTAAATGGAGATTACTTAAATAGTTATGTAGATAGTAGTTATAGTTCAATGATAGAAGATAGTACAACTTGGTATTTAGGAGCCATAAGAAGTGGAACCTCATATAAACTAGCCAAATATACAGATGAAACTGGTAATACATTAACATCAAGTACTACTGATGCTAAAGTTGGTTTACTTCGATATGGAGAATTAATGTCAGGACAATTTGAAAGATACGGAGTAAAAGGAGGAACATCTAATACAGGGTTGACAACAGACTATTGGCTTTTAACACCATATAATACATCGTACTTATATTATATTAGTCCTGGTGGAGGTTCAAGTCGTACTACTTTGTCGCGTTCATACAGTATTCGTCCATCCCTAAATCTAAAATCTAACGTAGTAATAACCTCTGGAGATGGCACTAAAAATAATCCTTTTCAAATTGAATTAAGTAATTAATACTTAGTTCTTTTTCTTTAATTTTATGTACTTTTTATGTGTTAAAAGCATAGATTAAATTAGAGGAGGGATAATTTTGGCATCTTTTAAAGAAATAGTAACTAAAGCTGTTATTGGTAAAGGTAAAAAACAATTTACTGATAACTTATCATTACAAGTAACTAATAATCCTAATACAATTCTTGGATGTTGGGTAATTAATCATAACTTTTCGGGGGCTTTTTCTAATGGCGTTGTTACAATAAATGGAAGTTATGATATTAACATTTGGTATTCTTATGACAATGATACAAAAACAGAAGTTTTAAAAGATACTAAAAACTATACAGAAACAATTAATGTTCAAGGAGTAAATTCAGATACTGAAAATGAAGAAGTAATTATTAGAAGTTTAAAAGGACCAAGTTGTAGTAAAGCTGAAATTAATAATAATACTATTAACTGTACTATAGATAAAACTCTAGGTATAGAATTAGTTGGCGATACTAAAGTGCGTATTAATACCTTAGATGAAGTCGATGATTGGGAAGAGATTATGGATAGTGATGCTACTATTGATGAGAGGATTGATGAAGAAGTAAATGAAAACTATCTAGATAATCCCACAGAATAGACTTAATAGACTCATTATAATTAATAGTTCTTGAAGACTGTTAACAAAAAAAGGTTGACAGTCTCTGTTTTTTATGTGTATAATTATAACAGTAAAAAAAGAAAGGAGCTAATTTTATGGCAGTTAAATTAAGATTAATGAGAATGGGTGCTAAGAAAAGACCATTCTATCGTATAGTTGCAACTGATTCAAGAAGTAGAAGAGATGGAGAATATCTTGAACTTGTAGGTACTTATAATCCTATAAATAATGAAAAAGATGTTAAAATCAATGAAGAAGTTGCTTTAAAATGGTTAAATAATGGAGCTATTCCATCTGATACTGTTAGAAGTCTATTTAAAGATGCAGGCATTATGAAGAAATTTGCTGAATCTAAAAAGGAAACAAAATAATGACTCTAGTAGAATTAACAGAAAAGATAATTAAAAATATTGTTTTAGATGAAGATGCTGTATCAGTAAAAGAGTTTCCTAGTGAAAATGATAAGGAAATAATTATAGAAGTTTTAGTCTCTGAATCTGATATAGGTAGAGTTATTGGTAAGAATGGAAAGAATGCCAATGCTATTAGAACTCTAGTACAAGCCAGTAGTGCTTTAAAAGACAATAAATATGTTAAAATTAACATAGATAAGTTTTAGGGGTTACTTTAGTAATCCTTTTTTCTTTAAATAAATAATATGCTTATTGTCTAAAATGAAAAATTATATTATACTTATTATAGGATTGGAGGTAGTACTAATATGAAAAAACGTATAGGTAGTGCTATTATTATGATATTAATCTTTGTACCACTATTACTTGTTGGTGGTATTCCTTTTGCAATTTTAATGACTTTACTAGCAGTATGTGCAATGTATGAATTGGTAACAATAAGAGAAAAGAAAAAGAAATTTCCTAGTTTAATGAAAACAGTATCATATTTTCTAATTATATTTTCTAGTGTCTTAACATATAATCAAAATATATTTAGTTATAATATGAGTTATCAATTAATAAGCTTTATTGTTTTATTATTTCTTTTACCAATATTACTTAAGAATGAAAATGAAAAAGATTATAATATTAATGATGCTTTATATTTAATAGGTTCACTTCTTTTCATAAATATTTCTTTTAATTTAATATTAGTAATTAGAAATTATAGTTTATATTATTTAATTTATCTATTATTAATAACAGTTATAACAGATACTTTTGCCCTTATAACTGGTATGTATATAGGTAAAAATAAACTTGCTAAGACTATTAGTCCTAATAAGACAATAGAAGGTTTTGTTGGTGGAGTATTAATGGGAACATTTGTCGCTAGTACTTTTTATTACACAGTAATAGATCCAGGTATTTCTATTGCAATACTAGTATTAACAACATTATTCTTAGCAGTTGTAGGACAACTTGGAGATTTAGTTTTTTCAAGTATTAAAAGAACTTTTGGTGTTAAAGATTTCTCTAATTTAATACCAGGACATGGAGGTATACTAGATCGTTTTGATAGTCTAATTTTTGTAATATTAGCATTTATATTAGTAATGGGATTAATTTAGGAGGCAACATGGTTACATTAATATTATTTATAATTATACTTGGATCAATTATCTTTATACATGAAGGAGGACACTTCTTATTTGCTAAATTAACAGGTATATATGTATATGAATTTGCTCTTGGTATGGGTCCTAAACTTTTTAGTTTTAAAAAAGGAGAGACAGTATATTCTTTAAGAGCTATTCCAATAGGTGGTTTTTGTCAGTTAGCAGGTGAAGAAGGAGAAGAGGAAGACCTACCAAAGGATAGAACTCTACCTGGTAAAAAGCCTTGGCAAAAGTTTTTAGTAATGTTTTTTGGAGCAGGTTTTAACTTTATCTCTGCTATCCTAGTATTATTTTTCATATCATTAGTATGGGGATCAACTTCTACTGAACCTATTTTATCTAGTGTAGAAAAAGGAACTCCAGCATATGATGCAGGACTTAGAAAAGGTGATGAAGTATTAGAAATTAATGGTCATGATATTTGGACAATCGATGATATTTCATTATATCTTGCTATTTCTGATGGCAATGAATCTAAGGCAACAGAATTCAAAGTAAAACATAAAAATGGTGATGTTAAGACTTATGATATAAAACCTGAAAAAACTAAAGTAGATGGAGAAGAAAGAGATGTTTATGGAATAGGAATGGTAGGCGAAGAACAGCATGGCTTCCTAGCTTCCTTAAAATATACCGTGATTAAAACAGGATCTTTATTTAAACAGATGTGGGTTACTTTATTAAATCTTTTTACAGGTGGTATTAGATTAAGTCAATTAAGTGGACCTGTTGGTATTTATGAAGTTGTAGGAACACAGGCAAGTGCAGGTATTGCAAGTTTACTTTATTTATTTTCATTTCTATCAATAAATGTAGGCTTTATTAACTTATTACCATTACCTGCTTTTGATGGAGGACATATTTTATTTATTATAATTGAAAAGATTAAAGGAAGCCCTGTAAAACCTGAAACAGAAGCGAAATTTCATGCTACAGGTTTATTCCTATTAATGTTATTAATGATATATGTAACGTTTTATGATATATTGAGATTATTTTAAAACAGTGTTGGTAATTAAACCAACACTGTTTTTAATTCGTATGATATAACTCTTCTTTAATACTATCTAGATTTTGATTCATTAGAGTAATATAATCAGTTTCAGTTTCTCTTTGATCATCATTTAAAACTGTTATTCTATTAGAATTAATAATTTCTAAAGTATTAGGATATGTATTAATTAAATTTTGAACATTATTAGTAATCTTAACATCTTCATAACTATATATTTTTGTAATTTCACCATTTTCAATTAAATTATTAATTTCTACTAAATCTTTCTCACTAGTATCATTATTTAAAATATAAACTTTAACACCATATTTTTCTAAGAATCTATAATTATTATCAGTTGCTACTATTGTTTTATATGGAGCACTTTCTACAGCTAATCTAATATCAGCATCAAGTTCCGAAACATCAACTTTTAACTCCTCATAATTTTGATCAATTTCTTCTTTTAAATAATTATTTTCTAGTAATTCTTTAAGACCAATTCTTACATTTTGACTCATCATTAACATAAATGATGGATCAATCCAAACTTCTTCCATATTATAATCATTATCTAAAACATAAGAACTATCTATTATTTTTAAATCTTTATTATAATCTAGAAGATCAACTGCTAAACTTCTTTCTCTATCAACTAATCCAGTATAGATAAATAAGTCTTTACTAGCAAAATCTCTTTTTTGTTTATTAGTAATCTTATAATCGTTAACATCAATACCATCAGGATAGACATTACTAACTTTAGCATGATCTCCATAAAGCCTTTCTATAATATATTCATTAGGATAATTAGTAGTAACTATCTCAATATCTTCCAT
>CALVIY010000032.1 GCA_944331955.1 uncultured Bacilli bacterium | reverse complement strand
TTAATTTTAGAAAACCAAAAAAACTAGATTTCATTTTAAGAATTTTTATACTTAAAATTATCTAGTTTTTTCTATTTCCTTTAATTACAATAATTTTTTACTGAAATTTAGTTTTGAAATCAACTAATATTTCTATCTAATTCCAATAAACTTTCTTTTTAATTCATCTAAATCTTTAAAATAATTATTCTTAAAGTCAATATCATTATTAACAAGACCTAAATTACTACTATTTTTTAATATATATAAATATCTCATCTTCATTAACTCTTCTTTTTCACTTTTCATAACACTTACGAATACTTAACTATATTCTTTAACCTCCTAATCACTTTTTTCTCTATTCTTGAAATATAAGATTGACTAATACCAAGTAGTTCTGCCACTTCTTTTTGTGTTAATTCATTATGTCCCATAAGTCCATATCTTAGTATAATAATATCTCTATCTCTAGGATTTAACTTCATAACTTCATCTAACATCAATTTTTTATCTGTCTCTTCTTCTATTCCTTTAGTTACAATATCAGCATCAGTTCCTAAGATATCTTCAAGATGTAACTCATTCCCTTCATCATCTAAACTAAGCGATGCATCTATACTAACTTCTGTTTTAGATTTTTTTATTTTTCTCAAATACATTAATATCTCATTATCAATACATCGTGAAGCATAGGTTGCAAGTTTAATATTTTTATCAGGTTTAAAGGTATTAATACCTTTAATAAGACCAATTGTCCCTATACTAACTAAATCTTCTAAATCTACTTTTGTATTTTCATATTTTTTAGCAAGAAATACCACTAATCTCAAATTATGTTCAATCAACACATCTCTTGCATGAATATCACCATCCATAGCCATTACAAGATATGCTTCTTCATCCTCTCTAGATAATGGTTCTGGCAATATATCACTACTACCTACATAAAATATTTCACAAGACTTATCAAGTAAAAATGCTACTAAATAAAGTAAACTAATCATTTAAAGTTCCTCCTCTATCATATTAGGAAGTATACAAGAAGCTCCCTTAATCTCTATTTTTTTAGGACTAACTCCTAATAAATATTTCTTAGTAATTAAATTATCATCTATTCTTAATTCCTCTATTTCAATACATTTAAGTAAATTGTTGGAATCTACTGTTTTAAAAGGTACTAAAATAGATTCTTCTATATTGAGATTTATTTCACTTGAATTAACAAGAATAACACCTCGCTTCTTATAGGGATCTTTAATATTATTCCCTGTATCTAAAAATCCCAATGTATTAATAGAACCTTTCTTACATTTAATAGAAACACTATGAAGTAATTCTCTTTTCTTTTTCTCATTTACAATCATTTTATGGTATAAGTAAAAAATAACAGGACTACTAATTAAAATAATAATTAAGTTCAAACTAGTACCATCATGAATAAAGATAAAGCCTTTCTGTTTATAACTAAATTGATTATTTAAAAAGTAAATAAGTCCACCTAAAATAATACTATTTCCATAAAGACTCTTTAAAAGAGAAAAGAATAATTCTTTAGATGTTATTTTAAATCCTAAAAAAATCATAATAATGCTTATTACTACTTTAAAAAGAAACAAAGAAAAATTATTTAAGGGCAGGAATAAAAGAAATGTACTAAGGCTTCCTAGAAACGAAGATATAAGTAATCTTCTTTTTTTAGAAAAGACTTTACATTCTATACTAACTGTCATTAAAAGGAGTAAATCAAACATGAAATTAATAAAGAATACTAGATCTAAATATACTTTCATTCCTACCACCGTTTTAAGTATATAAAAAAAGAAACGAATAATTTGTCGTTTCTTATTAATATCTAATTTTTATTAAAACATATGTGAATTATCTACGAAAACCCGTAATAAATTATATACATTTTATTATTGAAATATAAATATCAATATGATACTATTAATTTAGGAACATTTAATATGAGTGTCACCTCCAATCATCTAATGAAAGAGGGCTTGATAAAAGTGAAAATAAAAACTTTTATTCTTAGACTTTTAAAATCAATTGCTTTTATCCTTTTAAGCCTTACCTTGTTGGTAATCGCTGTAAAGATATAAACAATGGCACTCATTAAGCTTAATGAGTGCCTACTCTAAATAATAAATAGGAAGAGGTAGCATTCAAACGCAAAATTAAATGTTCCTCTTTTTTATTTTATGTAATTTCTCTTACATATATACTATATCATAATTATTACATTTATGCAAGTAATATCTGGCACTATTTACTATTATATTCTAGTTTTATCTAATGCACATAAGTCTTTATTTTATTATGAGTAAAGTCAAACATCACCATCCCATTTTCCCTAGTATTGTATATTATAGAACCATTATTTTCTAATCTTTCAACTACCTCTTTATGAGGATGATTAAACTTATTATTAATTCCAGCAGATATTAAAGAATAAGTAGGATTAATATAATTAATAAAATCTTCACTACTACTAGTTCTAGAACCATGATGTCCTACTTTTAATATCGTAATATCAAAAAGATTATAATTATCTAAAATATACTCTTCACTTTTTATACTAGCATCTCCCATAAATAATATTTTGTTATTATCAATAATACTATATAAAACTAAACTACTATCATTTTCATCCTGATAAGTATTAGAAATAACTAAAAAGTTAAAGTTACCCAAAGTAAAACTATCTCCTTCGTTAAGTTTATAGTGATTAGTTGTATTATTCCATATCTTTTTTTCTAAAGAATTTAAATCATTTCCATTAAAGAAAACATTACAAACCCTAATTTCATCCATAATTGTAAGAGCCTCTCCTGCATGGTCATAATCTCCATGAGTTAAAAGTAAATAATCTAGTTTTGTTATCCCTAACTGCTTAAGAAAAGTAACTAAATATTTACCCTGACTATTTTTCTCATACTTCATCCACTCTTCCTGATAATATGGTATAACGCCTCCAGTATCTATTAACATACTCTTATTATTAGAAGTCAGTAAGAAAGAATCTCCTTGTCCAACATCTATCATATATAAAGCATCAACAGGAAAAACTTTAGGATAATAGTAATGAACTAATACCATTAGAAATATTAAGAGTAGAAATAACTTTCTCTTTACCTTAAAAAATAAATAGAAAAATATAAGTACAAAATATAATAAATAATAAACTAAGTTAAACCTTGCTAAAACAATATAGCCTATATTAATATTAGATAAAAGTCTAACACTATTTTCAAAGATATTTATAAAAAACTCTAAGATAAAAGATAAATGTGGAATAAAGAAACAAATCATCGATAAAGGAAATATAATAATATTAATAAATGGAACATAGAAAAGATTATAAATTATACTAAGAGGATTAATGTAAGAAAAATGATATAAAGAAATGGGTAAACTAACTAAAAAGCTTACCCATGATACTTCTAATAAATCTATTATCTTTCCCCTACTTTTCTTATTATTCATGTATAATATTAAAGTACAACTAATAACTGTAGAGTACTGAAATCCAACATCAAATATGTAATAGGGATTTATAAAGAAAAGAATACTTAAAGATAATAGAATTAAGAAAAAAGGTTTAATATTAAGGTTAAAAGCTTTGTTTATAGAAAACACTAAACTAAATATCAAAGCCCTATCAATTGCACTACAGCTATCTATTATTAAATAGTAACATGATAGAAAGCAAAAAATTAAAATGAAGTTCTTTAGATTAAAAGTTCTTTGGCGTAATGTGAGTAACATTATTAGAAAGCTAATCTGTGTTCCTGATAAGGCAAATAAATGAGAAATACCAAGGTCTCTAAAATCATCTTCTAAAGTAGAATCAAAAGAACTATCGTCTCCTAAAAAGAAAACTTTAATATAACTTCCTACTTTATCATTTTTAATACCTTTTCTAATGGTATCTCTAATACTATATATAATATTACTATTTTTAGATTTAATATGAAATTTAGATACTTCCATTATATAGTAAATTTTTTGGTATTTTAGGTAGGTAGGGTAGGAAAAACCATAAAAATTTTTACTAGAAATAGGTGTTTTTAACTCTCCTTCTAAAGTTAGAGTATCACCTAATGAAAGTTCATTTTTTATTTTATTTAATTCTTCTTCAGTATCGAAATAATAAGTGGCGATAAGTTTTTCTATAGTTTTCAGTGTCAGTGTCATTTTATTACCTTGATATTTAATAGATAAAACTTCTCCATCTACTTTAGTCTCACTCCCTTCAAACGAAGAAGTAAAATCTATATTTATATAAATAACAAGGTATATTAAACTAATTATAAATAACGTAATATAAATAGATTTAAATAGTAATATTTTCCTTAATTTGATCAAAGATAGCGTCTCCTATACCACTAACCTCTTTTAACTCCTCAATACTTTGAAATGCCCCTACTTCTTCCCGATATTTAATTATCGCTTCCGCTTTCGCTTCTCCAATACCAGGAAGTGTCATTAATTCATCAATAGTAGCAGTATTAAGTGATACTTTACCACTAATTACAACACTACTAGAATTAGTATCAACATCACTATCTTTTATGCAAGCATTATTTTCAATACCATTTTGATTTAAGCAAGCTTCTTGTTCTATTTCTTCTTTTTCTAAAGTCTCTGTAAAGTTCTCTACTTCTTGATAACTATAGACAATAATAACCATTTCATCTTTAACTTTCTTAGATAAGTTTAAAACTGAAGTGTCAGCATTTTCAGTTAAATCACCTGCTAATCTAATGACATCAATAACTCTACTACCCTCTTTAACAGTATATATTCCAGGATTAATAACTTCTCCTTTAATATCTACCTGATAGTAAACATCTTCTGTTGCATCCTCCTCTTCATTCTTCTTAGTGGTCTTCTTTGCATTTAAAACAATATTTTCTTCCTCTTTATCTTTCGTATTATAACTTTTATAAAGAAAGATAGAGCCTATGACTAATAGCAAAACAAGTCCTAAACACACTAGAATTATTTCTTTCTTATGACGATAAGTAAAAGTCATTTCATTTCCTCCTTTCCAGTTACGATACTACCAAAAGAAAAAAATAATTGCAAAAAGTAGATTTTCAAAATCTGAGCCAAAAAAAGGGTGAATTTTGAAGATTCGCCCGTCAAATTTGCAAAATTACCCCCACTTTTAGGGGTCAATTTACAAAATTCATACTTTTTTAAATTTTTTTATCTCTTAGCCTATTTTCAATATTAACACGTTGTACCATAGCAAGAGATGCCATCAAACATAAAGTAAAACTACCACCATAACTTAAGAATGGTAAAGGAACACCAGTCATTGGCATAAGACCAAATAATCCCATCAAATTAACAACAATATGTAAAAAGATATAAACAGCAACACCATAACAAATTAAAGCACCTCTATTAGTATAACTATTTCTACCTATTTTTAATATTCTATAAAGTAAATAAAGATAAGCAAGTATAATAGCAATACCAACAACAAGTCCTAACTCTTCAACCGTAACAGCAAAGATAAAGTCAGTATATGGATATGGTAAATATAAATATTTTTGTGTACTACTACCAAGGCCTATACCTGTAAGTCCTCCATTATTAATAGCAATATAACCATTACATACCTGATTACCTGTATCAAGAAGCCTATCACAAGGTCTTGTAAAATTAAATCTTTCAAGTTGTCTTGCCTGTAATATACTACCACCAGTCATAATTAATACCGCTCCTATAATTACTACCATACCAAGAAATAAACCTATTACTTTTAACTTTGATAACAAAGGAACAGGTGCAGCAAAGAAAATTAAAGCAGTTAAAGCTGCAAAAATAATCGCAGTTCCTAAATCAGGTTGTAACATAATTAAGAAAGTTATTACAAAGCCCACTATTAAAGGAATAATAGAAACAAAAAAGTTATTTAATCTTTTCTCATGGACTTCATAAAACCTAGCCATAAAAACTATCATAATTACTTTAATAAACTCACTAGGTTGTAAAGTAAAAGGACCAATTGGAATCCAACTAACCGCATAGTTTGTCGCTTCACCATAAATAAGCAAAAGAACTAAAATAGCCACAAAAACAATTAAAAGAACATTAGAAATCATTCCATAAAACTTTGTATTAAACTTAACCATAATTATACAGAAGATAAAACTAACTAGTAAAAATAAACCTTGTCTTATAAAATAAGCATAAGGACTTCCCCCATTCATATAAGAAGTAACATTACTAGCAGAAAATATCATAACTAACCCTAAAACAAAGAGAACTAAAGTTAGGATGAATAAAGGTTTATCAAGGTTTTTAATTATATCTTTAAATTTAGTCATCTAAACTCTAAGCCTCCTCACATCTTTAGTCTTTTTCTTTAAGGATACCATAAAATCAAGAGACTTTAAAGACACATAGTCAAATTCATTAACAATTTGACATATTTTTTCATATCTTATATTAGAAAAAGGAGGTTTTTAACTATGTATTATTATGGTGGTGGATCATTTAATTCATTTCCAAGTTGTGGATGCGGTAATCAATGGTTCTTCCCTAGTTGCAATTGTGGCTTTGGATGGAACAACAATAACAATAACTATGCCATAATTTTAGTTTTATTTATACTACTTGTTATTGTAATCGGTGCAAGATTTACCCGTTAAGAAAGGTTTTCCTTTCTTTTTTTTTATATTTATGTTAGAATATAGCAAGAAATGGGGTATTTAGATGTTAAGAAATAAAGATATATTAGATGAAAAAGATAAAAGATTAAGATTAGTTAGTAAAGATGTAACATTTCCTTTAAGTAAAGATGATTTAAAGACGATTGACTTAATGATAGAATATCTAACTAATAGCCAAATTGAAAGACTATCAGAAAAATATAATTTACGTCCTGGTATGGGTATGGCTGCCATACAACTTGGCATTCCTAAAAGATATTTAGTAATAGTTCATGAAGTTGATGAAGAAGAATTTGATACTTATATAATTTGTAATCCTAAAATTATTAGTAACTCTAGTGAAAAAATATATGTAGAAATGGGAGAAGGATGTTTATCTGTAAATAGAGATGTTGAAGGTATTGTTCCAAGATATGCAAGAGTTACTGTTGAAGGATATGATACTAATGGTAATAAGATTAGAATAAGAGCAAGAGAAGAACTTGCCATCGCTTTCCAACATGAAATAGATCACTTAAATGGTGTTATGTTTACAGATTACATTGATAAGAAAAATCCTTATAAAGATGCCGATAAATATAGAGCAATTTAAAACAGGTCAAAACCTGTTTTTATTTTATTCCCATCTTCCTACCATAATATAAAGCTAAAACTTGTAATTTATCATCATTTTTATCAATCATAGGCACTTCTTCTAACACTTTATTAAAAGAATCTATTACTTCATCAAAAGAAAGTTTTTTAATAATTTCTCCCCTAAAAGCTTTCTCTTTATCAGCAATATTATCATATAAAGCATTACTAGCAATATCAATAGTTTGATTATCTTTTTCTAAATAAGCATGATAATGACCACCTACAAAAAGATTATCATCATAAGATAAAACCGCTTTATAATCGTTATTTTCCTTAAGGAAATCTAAAGTTCTTACAAAACATTTTCCCCTAAGATTTCTTTCAAAGATATAAGAAGATTTATGATTTTTAAAGCTACTACTCGCTTTACTTACTTTAATAAGACCATTCTTAGTATTTAATTTATATAATTCATTACATTTTTCTATTTCCTTAACTCCAGGCCACAATAAAGCCCTATCTTCATTAACTAATAACAAATCATAAATTGCATTATGAATAGATGAAGTATAATTAAAACAATACTTATTTAAAATTTCTTCTAATACATAATGTTCATTTTTAGATTTAAGATAAAAATAATTACCTAAAAGAACATCAAGTGGCTCACCATTAAAATTATAATAAGTAGAAAGATTTCTATATTCACTAATAATATATTCTGCAACTGTCTGATTTAAATCTAAGTATCTATCTTCTGTATCTAAATACTGCTTATCAATAATATTTAACTCCATAACTTCCCCCACCTTTAAGCATATTATACCATATTTTTGTAAACAAAGTTAATTTATCTGTTTAAACATTTACAAAATAACTTTAGATTGATAGAATTAAATAGGAGGATCTTATGAAAAAATACGTTGTTTTATTATTTTTAATTATTTTATTCGGCTTTACATTTGCCTTTAGAAAACCTTTATATAATCTATATAGAACATATTTTATTAAAGAAAACAAAGAAGTTACTTTAACAGCATCTAATGACTACACAAGAGATTATGATTTTAACTATGTTAAAAGAACTGATGATTTTACTCCTAGTAATTATCAAGATTTATTAAATATTTATTATACTGTCTTAAATTCAGGAGAAAAAGAATTCTCATTTTATTGTACAGATGAATATAGTGAGTGTATAAATGATGTCGATAGTCTTGCAAATAACCAGAAAGTTTTATCTACTATTAACAATTTTGTTCATCCTTTCAATAGTTTTAAACATTTAGAAACTAGTTATGATGATTATGGTAAAATAACTTTAAAAATTGAACATAACTATACTAACAGTGATATAAAATTAATAAATGCAAAGGTTAAGGAAATAGAACAAGAAATTTGGAACAGTTCTATGAGTAATGAAGATAAGATTAAGGAAGCTCATAATTATATTATTAATAATAGTAAATATGATAAAGATAGAAGTGATAATAATATTGTTAATTATAAATCAGATACTGCTTATGGCACTCTTTTAGAAGGATATAGTTTATGTGGTGGATATACTGATGCAATGGAATTATTTTTAGAAGATATGGGTATAAAAAGTTATAAAATATCTTCAGAAAACCATGTTTGGAATGCTGTTAATTTAAATAATGCTTGGTATCATTTAGATCTTACATGGGATGATCCTATTACAACAGATGGTAGTGATATCTTAGAATATAACTTCTTCTTAATAACTACAAGTGAGTTAAGTGAATTAGAAGGAGAACAACATAATTATGATAAAAATGTTTATAGTGAGCTAGCTACTTAAAAAATGTTAGGAAATCAACTCCTAACATTTTTATTTTTCCTTAACTTTTCTTTTGTTTTTTTCGTTTTCTCTTCATCAAAATCAAGACCTTCCCATTCAAAAGGTTTAAGTCCTTTAAGAGCCTCACCGGCAGAAATTATTGGACGCTTTTGTTGAAAAAAGCCCTCAGGAAACTTCGTTATACTTTTCTTTGCCATATAATATTCCCTCCTATAAACTTTATCATTTATTATCGTTTACACTTTTTGTACAGTGTCATTATGTAGCTCTTGATACATCATTTCTTCTATTTTATCTACATTTGTAAAAAAAGTATATAGTCCTCGTTTTTTTAAATCCATTAATATATTAAAATTATCTAATATTTCTTTTTGAAGTACCTTTGAAACTTTATAAGGTTTACCATTAACAGTATGTGGATGAGATAAATATTTAGGTAATGTTGGAAAAGCATTTTGAAGTAAAATAGCACTTTCTTTATTTGCAATTCTCCTTATCAAAATAGTATTACATTTACCATATTTTCTCTTTGTGTTTTCTGAAAGTTTTTTATACTTTTCTACCTTACTACTCAAAGGTATAAACCATAGTAGTTCTTTATATTTTACTAAAAATATGATGGTCTACTATGAACTCCTGAATGATTTATTGATAAATTAGGATCGTCTACAAGCTCAAAAAAATCTCTAGATATATGATACAAATATCCTTCTTTAATTTCCATTACCTTTCCCCCTTACAATAATAATATAAAAAGGACGTTATTTATCAAAAATATCGCCCTTTTAAATTTCCGGTAGAATAATTTATTACTCGCAACCATCTACAAGCGAGATAATCTGCAATGTAGAATAATTTATTACTCGCAACCATCTACAAGCGAGATAATTTCCGTAAGAAGAAAATCAACTTACATCTATATTATATGAAGTATCCCTCATCTAATACATTTAAATTATATCATAAGTGGTACTAGTATGTAAAGCTATTTTTGTAATTTTTTTCATCACAGTCTTTTGTTTCCTTTTAACTTTATTATATTCATCTTTTAAATTTGTTAAGAGTCCTAATCTATCTCCCACTATATTATCTACAAATTCTAAACCATAAGGAGAAAAGTATAACATCACTTGACCAAGTAAAGACATTGTCCCAGCTGTATGTCCTTGCAATTTTATAAGTTCTTTTAACTTATCAAAATCTTTATTTTTATCAAGAAACTCCATAACTTCACCACATGCTTCAAAAGAATATAACTCATAGGAAATATCTTCATTAGAAACTTCCCCTGCCATACATACTAAACTTCTTATCTTTTCATTCCACTCATTTTGTTTATCTTCTAAACAAAACTGAGCATATTTTTCCATCTGTTTAAAATATCTATTTGCAACACTGCTAGTTATCTTACCACCTTCAGTTATAATAAATAACTTAGCAAGTCTCATATCTTCAATCGCTTCCATAGCAGTTACTTTATTATCATTCATCTTATTTATCCTCTTAATTCTACATCTAAAGATGTTGTTACTTTCTTAATAATATTATCAAATACATTCATAACTTCTTCATCAGTTAAAGTTCTATTACTATCCATAAATGTAAGGTTATAGGCAATAGACTTTTTATCATTATCAAGCTTTTCATAAACATCAAAGACATTTATTTCACTAAGTAGTCTACCACCAGCTTTTTTAATAACTGCCTCTACTTCACTTGATGACATATCTTTAGGTACAATGAATGCAACATCTTTAATGATTGTTGGATATTTTGATGCTTCTTTATATTTTAATGGCTTAACTTTACTCATTAAAGCATTTAAAGATAGTTCACACACCATTACTTCATCCTTACATACTTTAGGATGAACTCTACCCATAATACCTATTCTTTTACGATCAAGTAAGATATCTGCAGAAATTCCTTTATGTAAATCAGAAACATTACTTCTAACAAAACTATAACGATTCTTAAATCCTAAATAATCAAGGATATTTTCAACAATTCCTTTCATTAAATAGAAATCTACTTTCATTGAACCCTTCCAAGAATTAGTAACATAATTACCTTTCATTAAGAAAGCTATCTTAGATTCTTCATTATAATCTTTATCATAAGTTTTAGCAATCTCATAAATATTTACATCATCTACTTTACGAGCCTTATTATAATTATATACATTAAGTAATGATGGGATTAAACTTGTTCTAATAACACTTTTATCAACACTCATAGGATTAGGTAAAGTAATTTTTTCTTTTTCTTCATAATCAAAACTACTAGCCATAGAAGGTGATACTAAAGTATATGTTTTAACTTCATTAAGTCCTAAACTTCTAAGACGTTTAGATATCTCTTTACGATACTTAACATCTCCTACATACTCTCCTCTTCTAATTCCTACTTTAGGTAATGTAGAAACTAACTTTTGATAACCATAAAGTCTACCAATCTCTTCTGCAATATCATTAACATTAGGATCAATATCAAGTCTTCTATTAGGAATAGTTACTCTAAACTTACCATTTTCTAATATATAAGAAAAATCAAGTCGTTCAAGTTCATATTTCATATCATCTTCTGTAATTCTAATACCTAACATTTTATCAACTTGTTCTGGAACAAACTCTACTACTTTAGGAGTCTTATCAACAACATCATAACACACCTTACCAGAAAGAATAGTAGCATTAGCATACTTCTCAAGTAAATGACATGCTCTATCTAATGCATAATTAGTATATTCATAACTTAGTCCTTTACCATATCTTATACTCGCTTCACTTCTAAGATCTAAATGACTTGCTGTATATCTAATACTAACAGGATCAAAGATAGCCGCTTCTATTAAGATATTTTTAGTAGTAGGTTCTACTTCTGTATTAATGCCCCCCATTACTCCTGCAACACAAATAGACTTTTCTCCATCAGTAATAACAATATCACTACTTCTAAGAGTTCTCATCTTTCCATCTAAAGTAGTAATCTCTTCTCCATCTTTAGCATCTCTAACTAAAATTTTATCACCTAAAGCATCTTTATCAAAAAAGTGAAGTGGTTGTCCAAACTCTAACATAACATAATTAGAAATATCTACTACATTATTTATTGGTCTCATACCTACTGATAATAATCTTTTCTTAATAAAGTCTGGTGATTCTTTAATTTCTACATTAGTAACCATTTTCGCTAAATAATAAGGACATTTAGGAGTATTTACTTCTAATTTAAAATGATTATTAATATTATCACTAGACTCTTTATAAGATAAATCAGGAAGAGTTACTTTTCTATTTAATATTGCAGATATTTCATAAGCAAAACCAATATGGTAGTAACAATCATTATTACGATGTTTATGAATATCTAACTCATATAATGTATTTACAAGTCCTAAATATACTAAAGGATCTTTTCCAACTGGAGCATCACTATTTAACTCTTCTATACCCTTAGCATAAGTCGCATCATTTTTCTCTTCTAATCCAAGTTCATATAAAGCACATATCATTCCATTAGATTCTACTCCTCTAATCTTACTTGATTTAATAGCAAAATCTCCTGGAAGTACTGCCCCAGGAAGTGCCACAATTACTTTAAGTCCTTCACGCACATTAGGAGCCCCACAGATTATCTGTTGTAATTCTTCTTTACCGATATCAACCATACATAAATGTAAATGGTCACTATCAGGATGAAGAGCACAAGACTTAACTTCACCTATGACTAGATTATCTATTTTATTAGTAATAACTTTTTCTACATTAATACCAGCTTCTGTTATCTTAACCGCTAACTCACTTAAATCTTGATCACTTATATCAATATAATCTTTTACCCACTCTAAATTAATCATTATTACTAATCTCCCCTCTATCAAAATTTTTAACTTCTCTTAAATCTGTATTATAAAATACTCGTAAATCATTAATATCATATTTTAACATTGCCATACGTTCTGCCCCAAAACCAAAAGCAAAACCACTCCAAATATCTGGATCATATCCACTCATTCTAAGAACATTAGGATGAACCATACCAGCTCCTGCAATTGTAATCCATCCTGTATGTTTACATATATTACAGCCTTTACCTTTACAATTAAAGCAACTAATATCTACTTCAACAGAAGGCTCTGTAAATTGATAATAACTAGGTCTAAAACGAGTTTCTACATCTTTACCAAATAGTTTCTTAACAATTACATCAATAGTACCTTTCAAATCTGCTAAAGAAATATCTTTATCTACAAGTAATCCTTCTATCTGCATAAATTGATGAGAATGAGTTGCATCATCATCATCTCTTCTATAAGTCTTACCAGGACAAATTACTCTAACAGGCACTTCTCCCTTACCTTTTAACATAGTTCTAACTTGAACAGGAGATGTTTGACTTCTAAGTAGTATCTCTTCTCCTTCAATATAAAACGTATCTTGAGCATCTCTTGCAGGATGTCCTTTAGGTATATTTAACATTTCAAAATTATATTTATCTTCCTCAACTTCTGGTCCATCAACTACATCATACCCCATAGACATAAATACTTCTTCTACTTCTTCTATTAATTTTTCTAATATATTAGGAGAACCCATACTAACTTTAGTACTAGGTAAACTAATATCTATAGTTTCACTCTCTAATTTTGAATTTAATAATTCTTCTTCAAATTTATCTCTTAATCTCTCATAATTTTCATTAAAATAAGTTCTTAGAGAATTAACTTCCATTCCAAACTCTTTTTTCTTATCATTAGGAACATCTTTAATATGACTATTAAGTTCAGTAATAATACCTTTCTTACTTAAATATTTAACATGCAATTCATTTAACTCTTTCAAATCTTTAACAGCGTCTATTTCTTTCTCTATTTCTTTTCTAATATCTTCTATATTCATAATTTTCCTCCTCTTAAGAACAAATAAAACAAACAAGTTTGTTTTTACCTTGTCGTTACCTCCAAGGATTCCTACTTCATAGATAAGGTATCCCTTATTCTCCATAGGCTTAAATTCCGATAGTCGCTACCGTACTAATTTATTTTTATATTAAATTGTTATTTATCTAAAACATTATCTATACTAAACTAACTAAATTATAATGTAACTTTAATCCTTCAACTAATATGTTTAAACTAGCATTTATATCTCTATCATTATGCACTCCACATTCTTTACAGTCATACTCTCTTATACTTAAATCTTTTATTTCACTGTTCTTATAACCACAGTGACTACATATCTGACTACTTGGATA
>CALVIY010000031.1 GCA_944331955.1 uncultured Bacilli bacterium | reverse complement strand
GCAATATCTTCTGAAATAAATTCTGGATTTGTTGAAGGTAACAACAACAAATTCAAACTTATCAAACGTATTGTATATGGAAAACAGAAATTATGCAACCTTTTTAAGAAAACTTATTTATGTTTTTTGTCCACTTTAGACAACTTTGCTTTAGAAGAGATTGTTGAACAAGTATTAAATTCATAATAAAAAGTAGGAATAAATCCTACTTCCTATTATTGGTTAATCCGCAAACTTTCGGAAGAACCGGTAATACTAGATTTCTTTTATTTCTTACTTACCAGAAATTACCAAACTTTTAACTTCCTTTTTCTATTTAATTAAGTTATAATTTTAATAGGAAGTGTTAATAATAAGGTTATAAAAAGTTAACATTTTTATAATCTTTTTTTAAGGAGGTTTATATTATGACAGTTCATATTGAAAGTAAAAAAGAAGATATCGCAGATATTGTTTTAATGCCAGGGGATCCCTTACGTGCTAAATATATCGCTGAAAACTTTTTAACTGATTATAAGTTAGTTAATAAAGTTAGAAATATGTTTGGATATACTGGTTACTATAAAGGAAAAAGAGTTACCGTCTTTGCATCCGGTATGGGTATTCCAAGTATTGGAATATATTCTTATGAATTATATAAATTCTATGATGTAAAGAAAATAATTCGTATTGGAACTAGTGGTTCATTTAATAAAAATATTAAAGTAAAAGATGTCGTATTATCTAGTGGTGCATACTGTAAAAGTTATTTTGATAAGTTACTTAATGGTAATGATATTGATTATATTAATTCAAGTGAAACATTAAATGAAGATATTAAAACAGTCGCTAAAAATGCGAATATTCCTCTAAAAATAGGTAAGACTATTACTAGTGATGTGTTTGATTTATATGCAAGTTCTCTTGAAGAGTTCCGCTCTAATTTCCCGGATGATGATTTTCTTGCTGTAGAAATGGAAGCTTTTGGACTATTTTACGTAGCAAATTACCTAGGAAAAGAAGCCTCATGCTTAATGACTGTAGTTGATTCTTTTTATGATGAAAAAAGTCTAACTAGTGAAGAAAGAGAAACTTCCCTAAATCAAATGATTACTCTTGCATTAGATGCAGCGATTATGTAGAAAGGAAGGTGTAGTATGGATTATGTAAAGAAGGACTTAGGTGCTTACAATCTTCATATAATAAAAACAAACCTATATAAGACTATTACTGTTAAGATCTTTTTTAGAGAAGAAGCCTTAAAAGAAAATATTACTAAACGTAACTTTTTAAGCCGTATTATGATGTTAGGAAGTAATGATTATAAAAGTAAAGTAGAACTTACTAAAGCTGAACAAGACTTATATGCCGTTAATATATCAGGTACTAATAGAAGAATAGGTAATTACTTAGATACAGGTCTTAGTCTTAAAGTATTACATGATAAATATACAGAACCTGGTAACTTTGAGAAAAGTCTAGACTTATTAGATTCTCTTATCTTTAATCCTAAAGTAAGTAATAATGCCTTTGATGAAGCTGATTTTAATACAGTTTATGAAGAATATAAAGCAGATCTTAATAGTTTAGTTGAAAATAAAATGACTTATGCCTTAATTAAAGGTTTAGAAGCGACTGATTATAAGAGTGTTATAAGTTATAGAGGTATTGGTTATTTAGAAGACTTAGAGAAAATTACTAAAGAAAATTTATATGATTATTACAAGAATGTTATTAGTCATAACTTTGTAGATATCTTTGTTTTAGGTGATGTAGATATAGAATCTATTACTAATATAATTAGAGATAAATTTAAGATAAATACCTTTAAAAAGAAACCTATAAATGCTTTAGTAGAACCATTAAAAACATCTAGAATTAAAACAGTTAAAGAAAAAATAAAAGCAGAACAAGATAACCTTATCATTACTTTATCTCTTAATAACTTAACAGAATATGAAAGAAATTATCCTCTTTCTTTATATAATGCCATACTAGGTGGAGGGACAGAATCATTACTATTTAGTGAAGTTAGAGAAAAAAACTCCCTAGCTTACTATATCTCCAGTACTCCTAATAAATTAGATAACTTAATAATAATTAGAGGAGGAATTACTAAAGATAAAAGTATGGAAGCGGTAAGTATCATTAAAAAGATCTTAAAAGACTTAGAAAATGGTAAAATAGATGATGATAAATTAACTAAAGCGAAAGAATATTATACTAGTGCCATAGATGATATTATAGAAAGTCCTTTCCAAATTATAGAAAGTTACTATATGATAGAATTACTTGGAGTAGATGATATTGAAACTAAACGTAAGAAAATGTTAAAAGTAACTAAAGAAGAAGTCATCGCTCTTGCTAAGAAGATTAAAATAAATACAATATACATATTAGAAGGAAGTGATGATAATGGAGAAAATTGAACTAAAAAAAGTAGATAAAACTATTTATAGAGAAGTTTTAGATAATGGTTTAGAAATTATTATAATTCCTAATGAAAGCTTTAGTAAAAAGAAAAACTATTACTTTAGTTATGGTACATATTATGGAGCCTTAACTAATGAATTTATACCTGTTGGTAAAAGTAAAA
Source organism: uncultured Bacilli bacterium (assembly GCA_944331955.1). Classification (GTDB taxonomy): domain Bacteria; phylum Bacillota_I; class Bacilli_A; order RF39; family UBA660; genus Onthousia. The sequence goes on along the minus strand of CALVIY010000031.1, from coordinate 11,982 downwards.
TGACTAAATTTCCTAGTGGTATTGCTCATTTCCTTGAACATAAAATGTTTGAAAGTAAGAGTGATTTAAAACCATTTGATTTTTATGCTAAGACAGGTAGTTATGTTAATGCTTTTACTAGTTATAAAAATACATGTTATGTAGTAACTGGTAATAAAAAGATGAAAGAAAACTTAGAATACTTATTAACATTCGTTAATAGTCCATACTTTACTGATGAAAATGTAGCGAAAGAACAAGGTATAATAACAGAAGAAGCTGCTATGAATGATGATAATCCAGATTATCTAGCTTTTAAAACTATTAGTAGAAATCTCTATAAATTATCACCATATAATACTCCTATACTAGGTACAGTATCATCAATAAAACAAATTACTAAAAGTGATTTATATAACTGCTATAACACCTTTTATAGACCTAATAATATGTTTTTAGTAGTAGGAGGTGCAATTGATCCTGATGAAGTAGTTAAAATTGCTACCGATACATTATCAAGATTTAAATTAGATAATACTAGTGAAATTAAAGTTAAACATTATAAAGAGCCAGTTAAAGTAGTAAAAGAATATGAAGAAATAAAATCTAATGTCAAAGTAGAAAAACTTGCTATTGGCTATAAAATGGAAAGAAATAAATTACCTATAAAGAATAAAGTAGTTTTAGATTTATATCTTAATATGTTAATATCTTTATGTTTTGGTGCTAGTTCTAATTTTAGAGAAATGGTAAGAAAAAGACATTTAGTTAGTAGAAGTGGATATTACTTCCAAGATGTAGATAATATTATTACTTTTATGGTAGAAGCTGATGTTTTAAATGATCCTGTATATCTAAAAGAATTAGAAAACTATCTATCTAATTTAAAAATAGATGCTAAAGATTTAGAAAGAATTAAAAAAGTATGGATCTCTAGTGAAGTAATAAAAACTGATTATGCAGATAGCCTAGTAGATACAGTAGTAGATGATTTAGTTAATTATCATAAAGTTATTACTAACTATGTAGAACTAATAAAAAATATGAATATAGATACTATGAATAAATTAATAAATAGCCTAGACTTTACTAATAAAGCCATAGTTAAGGTTATTCCTAAAGAGGACTAAAAATAAACCTTTACAAAATCTATATACCTATGTTATAATTAAAAACGTCAAAAAAATGTTCCGCTGACTCTTTGGTTATGAGCATTGGTTATAGGTAAAGGAGGAACTTATATGAACGTAATTGACAAAATTAATGAAAAACAAATTAATAAGAACATTCCTGAATTTAGAGTTGGAGATACTGTTCGTGTTGACGTTAAGATTATCGAAGGTAAACGTGAAAGAATCCAAGCTTTTGAAGGAATTGTAATCGCTCGTCGTGGTGGTAGTGTTAGTGAAACATTTACTGTTCGTAAAATGAGTAGTGGTGTAGGAGTTGAAAGAACATTCCCAATCCATTCACCTAAGATTGCAGGTATTACAGTCTTAAGACATGGTAAAGTAAGACGCGCTAAATTAAGAAATGTTTTAAGAAATAGTAAAGGTCAATATCGTATTAAAGAAAGAGGACAACAATAGTTACTCTTTTTTCTTTTCTAAAGATTAAATTAGATGTATAATATTAATGTGTTAGAAAGGATAAAGATAGAAATATGAAGATAAAACCGTTTTTACCATATATAATTATTATAGTTGTAGTTTTATTTATAAAAGCTTTTATAGTTACTCCTATTAAAGTAAATGGAGAGTCTATGCATCCAACCCTAGAAGAAGGAGATATAATGATTTTAAATAAGACTGCTTATTATTTTAATAAACCAAAAAGATTTGATATAGTTGTAGTAGATATGCCAGATGAATATTTAATAAAAAGAGTTATAGGCTTGCCTGGAGAACATATAGAATATAAGGATAATACTTTATATGTAGATGGTAAAAAAGTTAAAGAGAATTTTAAACATGAAAAAACAGAAGATTTTAATATCAAAGAATTAGGTAGTGATACTGTTCCAGAAGGCTCTTATTTAGTATTAGGAGATAATAGAGAGAATTCTCTTGATAGTAGAGAATTAGGATTTATGAAAGAAGAACAACTATTAGGTAGAACTAGTTTAATAGTTTTACCATTTAATAGAATAGGTAATGTTAAATAAAAATATCTAATACCATAAGTACTAGATATTTTATTTAATAAAAGAATTATAACTTACCAGTTAATAATTTATTATCTAACTCATCTAATATATTAATTATAGTAGATGCAAATTCTCTATTTTCTCTAAATTCTTTACTAGTAGAAGAATATAAAGTTGTAAAAGCATTCTTTTCTAAAATTGGAATTAAGAACGTATTATCAAGAGTAGTAATACGTATCATCATTTCATAACAACTATTTTTATTTGCAGTAATTCTATTTCTATGATTACTTTTCTTTTCTTCTACAACTGTATTATCTAATAATAATTCATAGTTCTTAATATTATTAATACTATATTTATAATGAAAAGTTTTTGTATGAAAAACAATCTCATTATTTATACCAATACTAATACCAGAAGCGATATCATTTAGATAATAAATACTAGGTATAGTATTACATAGCATCTCTAACTTTTTATTAATTTCATCGTTTAAGTAATTAGAATCTTGAAATAGTTTTATAAATGGTAAAAGCATCTCATTAGAACCGTTAATATTAAATAACATATTACTAAGTAATATAGTTTTACTTAACATACCATTTTTTATAAGTTCTATACTAAGATCTTGATAATTATATTTAAGATAACCATCAGTATTAATAAGCCATAGATATTTAGTAGTCGCTACAAAGTAAAATTTAACATTAGTTTTACATTCAGTAGCATAAACACAAGATAATACAAGTTCATCTATTGGGATAACTTCTCTTAAAGTAATTGCATCATTCTCATTTAAATCAGGACATATATCCATAAGTAATTTATAACTTATAGTTAGTTTATTATTTAGAGGATGAGGATAACTATAAAAATTAGGGAGTATGCTTACTTTATTTAATAACTCTTTATACTTTTCATTTTCTTCTAACTTTTCTTTATACTTATTTTGAACTTGATTAAATAATTGTTTAAACATATATATATCCACCTCTTTGTTATTATAATTCATAATAACATATATAATTATTTTTGTAAATTAACAGACTATAATAACAATTATTATGTAGAACTAGTTTAATTATATTATTAAAAAAATAGGAAATGTTAACTAAAATACACTAGTACTTAGTTATTAATAGGCACTAGTTTTTATTTACGAAAATTCGTATCAAAAATATTTCAAAAAAACATTGACGAACAATTATTCTAATGATAAGATAATTTTAATTAATTAATTATTTATTAGATTGATTAAAGTATTAATGGAGAAAAAGTAAAAAAATATAAAAGATAAATTATCATTAATTAAACTTGATGATAATTTCAGAAAAAGGAATTTAGAAATTAAATCAAGAAGAATATTATGATTCAATTGCCCAAAGTCATATTAATGCTACTGGTAATGCTAATGGTAATGCTACTGGTAATGCTAATGTATTTATTGTTTTTATGTTAAAGAGTATTAATTCTTCATTAGAAAAACTACCCAGAAAATAAAATTGAATAATAATCAATTAAGAATTGTAAAATTTATAAAAGAAAATCCTAAAATAACTAGAAACAAATTAGTTATTAAACCAAAAATTACATCAAATGGAGTTAAATATAATTAAAAAAATAGTTGATAATAATGTTATTGAAAGAATTGTCACAGATAATGGAGGATGTTGGAATATAAAACAAATGACCGAGTCTATTTATTAAAGTCTTCGGAGGTGAAAAAATATATTATGAATAATTTATATTTATCAAAATCAAGATATTGTATGGCAGTACAGTGTAAAAAAATGGTCTGGCTAGAAAAGTATAAATCAGAATTTGCAGAAAGAAAAGCAAGTGATACAGTACTAGAAAATGGTATACAAGTTGGAAATCTTGCTAAAAGATTGTTTGTAAAATGTGAAGATATAGAGTTTAACAAAAACTTTGACATCATGGTTGAACAAACTAAAAGAAAGTTAGAAAACAAACCTAACGTTATAATAGAAGCTTCATTTAATTATAATAATAATTTTTGCAGTGTTGACATCCTAAAAAATGACTTAGATGGTATTGAAATTTATGAAGTTAAAAGTTCTACAAAAATTGATGATATATATTTAGATGATATTTCTTATCAATATTACATATTAAATAAACTACAGTTTAATATAAAAAAAGCTTGTATAATATATATTAACAATAACTATGTCAAGCAAGGAAATTTGGAATTAAATAGATTATTTAATATTGAAGATGTGACAATGATTGCTAAAGAAAAGCAAAAAGAAATAGAAAATAATATTTATGAGCTTAATAAATATATGGAAAAAAATAAGGATATTGAGCCAAAAGATGATATAGGAATAAAATGCTTTAAACCATATGAATGTGAATTTTGGGAATATTGTACAAGAAATTTACCAAGACCAAATGTGTTTGATATCAAAGGTGGAATGCATTTAAAAAATAAATTTGAAAAATATTATGATGGGAAAATATCTTTTGAAGATTTACAAAGTGAAAATTTAAATTATAAATATTTAGAACAAATAAAATTTGAATTAAATGAATTACCACCTAAAATAGATAAAGAAGCAATTAGAAAAATAATGGAAACTTTAAAGTATCCTTTATATTTCTTAGACTATGAAACATATCAAGTAGCTATTCCTGAAATAGATGGAACAAAACCATATCAGCAATTACCATTCCAATATTCACTACATATTCTAAGAAAAGAAGGAGAGAAATTAGAACATAAAGAATTTTTAGCAGAAATAGATGATAAAGAATTTATTAGACATTTTGCAGAAAGTCTTATAAAAGATATACCTGATAATGGAAGTATTATTATTTATAATAAAGCTTTTGAACCATCAAGAAATAAAGAAATTGCAGCAATGTATAAAGATTTAAAAAATGATTTAGAAAGAATAAATAGGAATATGGTAGATTTTTTAGAACCATTTCAACAAAGAAAATATTATACAAAAGAAATGAAAGGTTCTGCTTCAATTAAATATGTCTTACCAGCATTATATCCAAATGATCCTGAACTTAATTATCATAATTTAAAAGTAGTTCATAATGGAAGTGAAGCGAAAGAAGCATTTTTAAGTTTAAAAGAGAAAACCAAAGAAGAGCAAGAAAGAATAAGAAAGGGACTATTAGTATATTGTGAGTTAGATACATATGCTATGGTAAAAATATGGGAAAAATTTAATGAAGTAATAAAATAGTTTTAAACTGTATAAATAATAAAAGCTTATAATTAAAAGTAGAAAATATTGTTTAAAAATATAAATTATAATATAATTAAGTTAACATTTTTCTAAAAAAAAGAATCTAGTTTAATAAATTATGAGAAAGGAATTAAATAAAAGATGAATAAGGAATTAATTAAAAATTTGAATGATTATTTTGATACTTACAAAGAGTCAATAAGAATGTTAGAAAGTGGCAGTAAAGAAAGGTCAAAATATCCAAGTTATGGTCATTTTTATAGAATTAAAGATATTGTAAAAGAAATAGCAACTAAAAATGGCTTATACTTAGATACGAAGCATAGTAGCACAGAATTTACTACAATGGGTTCACGTAAGTATATGCCAAAAATGTCAATTTATTATAATGATAATTCGAAAAAATTTAGTAACGAAGATGGAGTATATGTTCATATTATATACCCAAATAAAGATTTAAAAGAGATTATTATTTCTATAGAACTTGGTCGTAACCAAAGATTTTCCAACAAGGAAGATATATATATAAATTGTATTAATCGTATTAAGGAATTAATACCAAAAGAATATATAGATAACTTAGATACTAAAAATCCTGAAAAGATTATACTAGAAAAACTTGATATAGATAGTATAAATGATTTTGAAACAACTTTAATAAAAATGTTTGAAATATACAAAATCATTATTAAAAAAATAAATGAAATAGATGGAAAAAATTATAATGAAAAATATAATAACTTTATAAATTTAATTAGTAATGGAAAATGCAACATTAAAGATCAAGATGAAATAAATATTTCATATAACACAATATATTATGGAATACCAGGATCAGGTAAAAGTTATTATATAAAAAATGAGTTGTTAAATGAGTTAAAAGTTAAAGAGTATGAGCGAATAATATTCTATCCTGAATATACTTATAGTGATTTTGTTGGAACATATAGAATAACAGCAGATAAAGAAAATTCAATAAAACAAGTAGCAGGCCCTTTTACAAGAATATTAATTAAAGCATTAAAAGATGAAAGTAATAATTATGCCTTAGTTATTGAAGAAATGAATAGAGGAAATGCAGAAGCAATTTTTGGAGATATATTTCAACTATTAGATAGAGAAAATGGTGAAAGTGAATATTCTATAAATAATGATTTTATTAAAGAGTGTATGCAAAGTGAAAAAATAAATGATAAAGGTATAAAAATACCAAAAAATCTTTATATAATAGCAACTATAAATACATCAGACCAAAATGTATTTAATCTTGATACAGCCTTTGGTAGAAGATGGGATTATATGAGAATAGATGATTATTTTTCAATAGAATATGATAAAGAAAAATATAGTGAAAAATATATTAAAGGTTTTTCTAATATTAAATGGAATGATTTTCGTACCTCTATAAATGAAGCTATATTAGATCCTGAAAATAATATATGGAATAAAGAAGATAAGCAATTAGGACTATTTTATATATCTAAAAATCAATTACGTACTGAAAAACAAAATGCAGAAGATGAAGAGGAAGAAAGAAGAAAATTTGTATATAATGTAATCAGATATCTATGGTTTGATGTATTTAAAAATGAAGAAGAAAAACTTATAAATGTATTAAATAGTACTAATTTAACCGAAGAAGAATTAAAGTTATGTTATTCTTTTGATGAACTAGCAAGACAAATAATATATAAATATGCTAACTAAGAAAGAAGGTACAATGAAAAAGAAGCAAGATTTTATAAAAAATATTTATTTAAAGGTTGCAAAGAAAGATGATTCTCAAGATAATCTTGTAGGTATTAGAATTACTAGAAATGAAGAAAAAGAAAAATTAACAGTTATATTTCCAATAGGATATAATATTGAAAATGAAAACACAAGTGAAGAGATAGAATATAAAGAAGAATATAATAAAGATATAAAATCTTTAATTGAATGTCTTTCTATGAAATTAATTAATGATGAGGAAAATAAGAATATAAAGTTTTCATTTATTTCGGCAATTCAGTTAATACAAGATTTTCAAAAAATAGGATTATATAAAGAAAATATAGTTGAAGAAAACAAAGATAATTCTGGAAAAATAGACTGGAAAAAAACTATAAATAGTTCAAACAATAAATTATTGTGGAAAAACAGTAACATGTTGCAGGAAATATATTTTAAAAAAATAAATTATAACTATCAAGGAGAAATTCAACAAATCCAAAAATACTGTTTAGGTTTTATATCGATGGTTATTGGTCCGTTTTATAATTTTAATTATCCTAAATTTCAAAAACCTACTTCAGATAGTGAAATGCTAAAAATAATAGAAAAAGAAATATTAAAAACTAATGTTGATAATAAAATAGCTTTTCTAACTCATTTGAAAAATTTTATAACGGAAAGTAATTGTATAGATGTTAATATTAATAGTAGACAAGTTATTGAATTTGGAACAAAAAAATTTTACAATGTTTGGGAAAGACTTGTTGACAAAAAATTTGGTGGTATCAAAGATTTAAGAAAATATAATCCTAAAGCTATTTATTTAAACAAGGAATTACAACTAATACAAGATACAAAGCATAGAATTAATCCATCAAGACCAGATACAATAATTGATTACAAAAATGATGATGAAATTATAATATTAGATGCAAAATATTATAAAATTGGTAATTTACCAGGAGAGTATGATATAAATAAGCAACTTAGATATGCAGAGTATTGTGCAAAACAAAAATTTAATAATAATAAAAATATAGTTTATAATATTTTTATTCTTCCTAATCATATTAACCTAGAAAGACCATATTTTATAGAATCATTTGCAACTAATGAAAATTATTATGATGTTTTTATGAGTAAAGATGAAATACTTGATGGAAGAAAAATTGTTGCAGTTTGTTATGTAGATACAAAGAAATTAATTTTAATGTCAAATAGTTATTGGAAAAATGAATTAGATAGTATATTAGAAGAAATAGATGAAACATATAAATTAAACAACTAGTTAACTAAGAATATATTAGATAAATTACCAATAAAATAGAAGATAAACCTTCATATCAATTTAGAAGAAGGTAATTTAAATGAATGAAAATAAGCAAGTAGTACAATGGGCGAGACACATTTATGCCAAACTACCTCTAAACCCCTATAAAATAAGGAAATTAGAAAAATGAGTTTTTACATGTTTTCGGTAATTGATAAAAAAGTGCAACGTAATATACAAGTAAAAAAACATTAGTAATATAAGATGATGATGTTATGCGACAATTTGTTGTACAAATTATACGAGAATATAATGTAATACTAATGGCAAAAACAAAAATAGTGTCTTAACAACGACAATTAATAATTTTTGTTAATATGTTGTTGTTTATTTAAGTTAACTGAGACTTTTATTTAGAAAGAAGGTGTAATTTATGAGTGGAAAAATAAGAAATGATAATGACTCATTACAAACGACAACACATGATTTTTTAATATATAAAGATGGAAATGATAATGTTAAAATTAGTGTAATGTTAATTAATAATGATTTGTGGCTAACACAAAGCTTGATTGCAGAATTGTTTGATACTGCTAGAAGTACAATCACAGACCATATAAATAATATTTTAAAAGAAGGCGAACTTAAGGAAGAGACTTCCGTCGGAATTTCCGACATAAGTTCTGGTGGAAGAAAACCTAAAATATATAATTTAGACATGATTATTGCTGTTGGTTATCGGGTTAATTCAAAGAAGGCAACAAATTTTAGAATTTGGGCTACAAAAGTTTTAAAAGAATATATGATTAAAGGTTTTGCTATGGATGATGAAAGATTAAAAAATCCAAATTATATATTCGGTGAAGATTATTTTGAAGAAATGTTAGAGCGTATTAGAAATATTCGTTCTAGTGAAAGAAGATTTTATCAAAAAATCACTGATATATATTCTTCATGTAGTGTTGATTATGACAAAGATTCAGAGATAACAAAAGAATTTTTTAAAACTGTACAGAACAAGTTGCATTATGCGACAACTGGTCAAACAGCCGCTGAAATTATATATAATAGAGTTGATTCTAATAAAGAACATATGGGTTTAACTAACTGGAAAAATTCACCTAATGGTCCAATATATAGATATGATGTTGATATTGCAAAAAACTATTTAAATGAAAAAGAACTAAAGGATTTAAATAGAATTGTTACCATGTATTTAGATTATGCTGAATTACAAGCTGAAAATCATAATGCAATGACTATGAAAGATTGGGTAGAAAAATTAAATGCATTTTTACAATTTAACGGAAAAGAAATCCTCCATAATGCCGGGAAAATATCTGCTAAGGTTGCACAAGAATTAGCATATAGAGAATATGATAAATTTAAAGTAAAACAAGATAAGTTATACAAATCTGATTTTGATAATTTTCTGAATGAAACAAAAATGATAGAAGATAATGGTGATAAAAAGTGAATAAATTAAATGAATATTTAGAACAAGATATATGGAATCCTAAATATTTATTTCATGAAGTCCTTATGAAATTGATATTTTAGAACCAAGAAAATCTACTGATGTACAAAATAAGGAAAATGAAGATAATGCTATCTTCCTTACAAGTTGGTTTATTAATGCTACAGCTTATGCCTTTAGAAATAAATTAAAGGAAATTAATGAACATTATGATTTTCAGATACATAATAATGGTGAGTTGCCAGCAATGAATTTTCAAGTTGAAAATTTACCAGATGATTTATATGGATACATATATGTTTTTTATAAACCAGATGATATGATAAAAGATAATCACAAATATACAACACAATATAGATGTTATTATGAATTATGTCCAATCGATGTTGTAAAAGTCTATTATAAAGATTTTGCAGATTATTTTAGTAGAGAATCATTAAAAAAAAGTAGAAGTAAGTGATAAAAATGGAAAATAAAGAAAAAAGTTTGGCATCACAGCGTATCGGGTGGGCGAGCCACATTTATGCCAAACCACCTCTAAACCCTTATAAAATAAGGGAATTAGAAAAATGAGTTTTTACACATTTTCGCAAAATATGCTAAATTTTATTGATTTTCATAAAAAATATAATCATGATATAATTAGTAAGAATTTTATTGTATTTGAGTAGTCAAAATGAGTAATTATTATTGATGAAAAAAGTATAGCATGACATAAATATGTTAGCGAATAATTAAAATTGTGATAGTAGATTGGAGGTAGTGATGAAGAAAATTGATAATAATTATACTAACAATATTTTTGAAGATATAAAACATATTGATGAATATGGAAATGAGTAGTGGTTTGCTCGTGATTTGCAAAAAGTTTTAGAATATAAGGATTGGAGAAATTTTTTAAAAGTTTTAGATAAAGCAAAGGAAGCTTGTTGCAATTCTAGATTTAACGTGGATGAACAACTTGTTGAGGTCAACAAGTTGTCAAAAAGAAACAATAATGCTATTGTTAATATACAAGATTATAAATTATCGAGATATATATGTTATTTGATAGTTCAAAAGGAGAATGGGTAGTATTTAAAAATCATCATGATGCTATAATTCGTGAAGATATTTTTTATCAAGTTCAAAACATTTTATATAATAGGAATGTTAAAGCGAATAAAAATGGTTCTTATCATACATACTCAGGTTTCTTAAAATGTTCTGATTGTGGTAAAAGTCTTTACAGGATAACTAGAACAAAAAGAGGAATTTGCAAGCATTTTATTATTGCAGTACATATTTAAAAACAAAACAGTGTAGCAAACATCATATAACAGAAAGAAAATTAGATAACATTGTATTAAATGCTATAAATAAATATATTGAACTTATATGTGATATTGATAAACACATTGATGAAATCGTTTCGTATTCAAGAATTGATTATAATGAGGAAGTAAAAAAAATAAAGATAATAGAGATTAATAAACAAATATCTCAGTATGAAAATTTGTTAAGTGATTTAATTAGGGATTATCAAAATGATATAATTTCACAAGAAGATTTTGAAGAATTTAAAAATGATTATTTATATGAAACAAACAAATTAAAACAAGAAAAAGAAAAAAATGAATCAAGCAAATTTACGCAAAATAATCTGGATTGGATAAAAAAATTTAAACATCAAAAAGAATTTACTGATATAAACAGAAGTATTATTAATGAATTTATCGATAACATTTATGTTGGCGACAAAGATGAAGTTGAAATTTCTTTTTTGTATAAAGATCAATATGAGGATGCACTTAAATATCTTAAAAGTAAAAATAATATGGTATAATTAGGTAGAAATATTTTCGCATTTATTAAAAAAAGGAGGTAGATTTTTATGAATAAAGAAGATAATAAGGGGGTTAATAAAATTGGTATCAACTCCTTGATACCGATTTATTTAACCCTCCTTGAGAAGTCCTTATAAATAAAGGGTTTACTAGCTTTTAAATCTTACGCATTTTTTCAAAAAAGCAACAAAAAATGAGCAAAATGAGCAAATTTTATCTGAAAATGGATGAAAAAATTTAGTTGATACCGTATGGTAAACCCCCATAATACTTTGGAAGAAAATAGATAGATAAATAGTAATTTGAAAGTGAGTTGTTGAGATGGAAATATTAGAATATGG
>CALVIY010000030.1 GCA_944331955.1 uncultured Bacilli bacterium | reverse complement strand
TTACTAGATATTCTTCTAATCTTTAAATCATTAGACATATAGAAAGTAAAACTATTTCTTTCTCCTTCTACATAATCTAATCTAAAGAACTTATCAACTATAATACTTTGTCCTTTTCTTAACTGAAAAGTCTTAGGCTTTATCTCTTTTCTAGGGCTTATCTTCTTAAAATCATCATTATCTATATAATTAATTATACTACCACTATCAACAAGTCCTGGAGTATCTATAAGTGTTAAATACTCATTTATTTCTATTTCTACTGTATTCAAAGTAGTAGAAGGTAGTGGTGATATAGTAAGTTCTCTCTCACTTGTAGAATAATTTCTTAATAATTTATTTATTAAAGTACTCTTACCTGCATTAGTATGTCCTACTACATAAACATTATTAGTAGTCTGATATAACTTAATCTGTTTTAATAAATAATCTATATTATAGTTCTTCTCACTACTTATAACTATAACTTTATCAAAATTATTATTATCTTTAAAATAATCTATTAACTTATCATCATTAACTGATTTAGGTAATACATCTCTTTTATTAAGTACTAAAATCATCTTATTAGGAATAATTTCTCTAATCTTATTAAGATCTTCTTCTATATTGAGCAAATCTGCTATATATAAAACTAAATCTTTAGTTTCTCCTACTTTCTTAAGTATTTCTACATATTCATCATTACTTTTAGTAACTACCTGATATTCCCCATAATTTTTAATTCTAAAACATCTTTGACAATAATCTTTGTCCAAACTAGTAGTATAACCTTCCCCTAACACATTTTCATCTTGAAGCTTAACTCCACAACCAAGACAATACTTCTCACTATTCATAATAATTTCCTTTCTTGAAAAGATTATTTTTATTATACTTATTCATAATCTTATCTTCTAAATATCTATTAATATTAGTAATTTTCAAATCTTTAGTAGCTAGTGGATCAACATATATTTTAGTTATTTTACCTTTATAGCCATACCCCATATCAGTAATAAACTGATCTCCTATAATTGCAATAGAACTAGATTCTAGTTTATATTTAGATTTAATTTTCTTAAGTGTCCTAATATTAGGTTTTAATGCAAAAGGATAATAATCTACATCTAAATCTTTACCAAAAAGAGATACTCTTTTTTTAGGACTATTAGAAACTATAATTATTAAAAATTCTTTTTTTAATTTAGCAATTAACTCTTTAACTTTATCTTCTACTTTAGTAGAGTCTATTAAAGCTAAAGTATTATCTAAATCAAATATTAAGCACTTAATCCCCTTATCTTTTAATTTAAGATAATTAATATCAAAAATATTCTTTTTATAAATATCAGGTAAATATTTCATAGCATACTCCTTTATACCCCTTATAACTAGTATATACTATTTTTGCTTTTAATGCTAGTAAAGTTAATTATTTAATTTTTGTCTAATAGGCATACTATTAATATCTATACTATCAAAACTATAACCATTACTAAGAGCATAATCTATTATCTTAGATAAAGCATCTCTTGTATAAGTCTTAGTATCATGCATTAAAATAACATTATATTTATCATGAGATAAATTATTAATAACATTATTATATAGTTTAGTAGAACTGTTTGCAAAAGAAGCATCACCACTATCTACATTCCAATCATAATACTGATATCCTTTATTTAATAGGTCTCTTGTTAACGTACTCATAATACCTTCACTATATTTTTTAGATATAGTATTACTAGAACCACCTGGAAACCTAACTAATTTAGAATGGACTCCTGTTATATTATATATTCTATTTTCAACTTGGTTTAAATCATTAAAATAATTATCAATAGAAGCATAAATAAGATCATATCTATGACTTGCTGTATGAATACCAATAGAATGTCCCTCATCTACAATTCTCTTAATTAAAGAATCACTTCCGTTCATAGTAACAAAAAATGTCGCTTTAACGTTTTTTTCTTTTAAAATATCTAATATTACATCAGTAGTACCATCTCTTGGTCCATCATCAAAAGTAAGATAAATAGTATTAGACTTTAAAGGTTCTCTTATCTTAACATTTCTCATAATCTCACTTTTATTATTACTTTTATCTTTTACTTCATAAGTAACTGTATAATCTCCTACTTTAGTATTATCTATATTATTAGTAATACTAAGTTTAGTATCTAAATCACAATTATCTTTAACTGTAACATTTTCTTCTATATAAGTACCATTAACTTCTAAAAAGATATTATCATCCCCATTTAAAGAAATAATTGGTGCTTCAACATCTTTCTTTATTATTTTTCTAATAACTTGACTTTTATTATTACTACTATCTTTTACTGTATAAATAATTCTATCATCATCTTTTTCTACTTTAACTTTAGAAGTAACATCTTTATCTACATTATCATAAGCTTTATAACCTAACTCTTCATATGTACCATTAGGACAATAATATTGATTCTTATCCCCTTCTAAAACTATTTTAGGTGCTTCTTTATCTTTAACATTAACTATTCTTTTTAAATTATATTTAAATATTTTATCTTTATAAACATATCTAACTTCATAACTACCTAATTTAGAAGTATTAACATTACTAATAGTTTTTATCTTTTTCTTAAAGTTAACTCCTTCATCTACATATTTAGAATTTATATTTATATCAACAACATAATCTCCTTTTAAATGTATTTTAGGAACAAACAAAAAAAGAAAGAATAAAGAAATAAAAACAATAACAAAAACAACATTTAAAAAAGTAAAATGAAATGTAATATCTATTTTCTTTATTTTATCTTTCATAATTACAACTCCTAATATTAGTATATCAATTTCTATAATTATTAACAATATACTAATATTCTAACTAAAATCTGTATAATTATACTTATTATTTCTAATAAATTCTCTAAGTATCTTCGTTAAAGCTCTCTTTTCTATACGTGACACATAACTTCTAGAGATATTTAATTTATCAGCAATTTGTTTTTGTGTCCACAAATCATTTCCTTCAAGTCCATATCTTTTAACTATAATTTCTTTTTCTCTTTTAGATAGAACTTTTAAGTAAGAGTTAAGTAATTTTACATTATCTTTTAAGTTAATCTCTTCTATAAAATCTGGTCTTGGGGCTTTAATAACATCAAGTATTGATATTTCATTTCCTTCTTTATCAAAGCCAACTGGTTCATTTAAGGAAATGTTTTTATTATTTTTATTATTAGCACGAAAATACATTAATATTTCATTTTGAATACATTTAGCACAATATGTAGTTAAACGATTTCCCTTATTAGGAACAAAGGTATCTACACCTTTTATAAGACCAATAGTACCAACACTAATAAGATCATCCTGATCAACATTTTTATAGTCAAACTTTTTAACGATATGAGCGACTAATCTAAGGTTATGTTCAATTAGTTTATTACGAGCATCTCTATCTCCTTCACCCATTTTTTTAATACATTCTTCTTCTTCATTTTTAGATAGTGGTTCTTTAAAGACTTGATTAGAGTAACTAGCGGTAAAAGTAAAAAAACCTCTTAGACTATCAAATAAATTAAACAACATTTTTATCACCTAATAAATAATATGTTAAAAAAAAGAAGTTAGAATATTGAAACTTCTTATTGATATCTTCTTAAATTCTTACTTTTAAAATATTTCCTAGAGTTACAATAGAAAATATTATTTTCATAATCAATATAACTAGGAATACCTTTTTCTTTTAACATGTTTATTGACATTATAATGGAACACATTATTCTCATAATCTATATAAGAAGGTATCCCTCTTTGAGCAAGGATACTTTCTAATAAGTTTAAATCTATTACAGAAGATGCTAATTGGTTTTCAATAACTAGATATGATAATTTTCTTTTAGAATAAATATCATCTTCTCTTGCTCTTTCATAAACTTCTTTGCCATATTTAGAAATTAATTCTTCATTTCTAAACTCTATTCCTGCTATACCATACTCAGTTATCAAACTGTTAATTTTAGATAAATTATCTGCAAAAGTTATAGTTTTTTCTTCTACAGCTTTTAAAAAATTAGTATATGCTTGTTCTTGCTTATCTATTCTACTACTTATAGTATCTAAAATTATAGTATCTAAAAATCCTTTTTCTTCACAAAATCTTATTAAATCTTTAATAGATAATAAATAACCACTAGATAGTAGAATAAGCTCACCTTTATTAGCTTTAGCATACCCCTTATCATTAAAATTTTCACTATAACATGAAAAGTTTTTATTAGATACATCATTCCTAATTATATTCCCATCAAAGTTGTAAAAATTTTTAATCTTACCATCTGTACCAAGATAACTAACTGTATTATCATACCCAAAACGATATATTTTGGATAAAGGATACTCTCCTTTACTAAAATCACTAACACC
The DNA here is from genome assembly GCA_944331955.1 of uncultured Bacilli bacterium. Taxonomy (GTDB): domain Bacteria; phylum Bacillota_I; class Bacilli_A; order RF39; family UBA660; genus Onthousia. Next base: position 10,492 of record CALVIY010000030.1, on the reverse strand, counting down.
TAAGAAACCATAAAATGTGTTATATCCTATTTCATTTTCTTCTGTAAACTCTTCTTTTTCCGCATTAAAATACCTAAATTTTTTATCTATCCAAGAAACATGAGCATTTTTACCAACCATAGCATATCCATATTCATTAAAATCAGTAGCAATATCATATCTAAATGGTAATAAAGCATTATCCTCTTCTCTTACATAGCCATATTCTTTATTAGCAGTTTGAACTACTTTATAGCCATTAACAAAGTCTCTACTATCATCAATAATGGTAAAAGACTTTGAAGGTCTATACAGTGTATAAGTACATGATAATATTATGGGAACCTTAATTGCCTCATCAGTTTCTTTATTCAATGTATAAGTAAATTTACTTGTATTATTTACTTCAAATATATTGCTACCTTCAATACTTGTTATTTTCTTAGGCATGTTTTCCATAATCATTCCTTCTTTCATATTTTCCATTCTACAAATGGATTGGATTAAAGTCAACATCTAAATTAACTTTATTAATAGTAGCATAATACTCTACAAGTTTTTCTAAAACTTCATGAATATTATCTTGATACTGATATTTTAAAATCAACTGATAGTGATATATATTTTGTTTTTTAAAGATAGATGCCGGACTAGGTCCTAAAATAATAGTTTTATCTAAATACTTCTGGCATACCTTCTCACACTTCTTCGCTTCTATTAAAGCTAACTTACTATCTTTACTAGATATATTTAAGGATACCAAATAATAGTAAGGAGGATATTTCATTAATTTTCTTACTTTCATCTCTTCTTTATAAAATGCTACATAGTCATTCTCTTTAGCATACCTAATCGCCGAGTTTTCTTCATTAAAGGTTTGAAAGATAACCTTACCAGATTTATCACTTCTTCCTGCTCTACCTGCTACTTGACTAAGTAAATCAAAAGTTTTCTCACTACTTCTAAAGTCAGGTAGCATTAGTGAAGTATCAGCATTTATTACTCCTACTAAAGTTACATTAGGAAAGTCAAGCCCTTTAGCAACCATTTGCGTACCAAGTAATATATCCGCTTCCCCTCTTGCAAAAGTATCTACAAGCATTTTATGAGCACCTTTTCTACTAGTAGTATCAACATCCATTCTAAGAACTCTTGCTTTTGGGAAAATACTGTTTATTTCTTCTTCTACTTTTTCTGTTCCAACTCCTAAATCTTTTAAAGATTTCTCATGACACTTAGGACAAGTAACTTCATACTTAGTAGCATAACCACAATAATGGCATCTTAAGATATTACTACTTTTATGATAAGTTAAAGTTATATCACAGTTTGGACATTTAACGGTCTCACCACAGTTAGAACAAGTAACAAAAGAAGAATAACCCCTTCTATTTAATAAAAGTATTACTTGTTCACCTCTTTCTATAGTTTTATTAATCTCATCTATTAAAGGTAGTGAAAAATGTCCCTTAGCCCTACCTATTTCTTTATTCATATCAATTAACTCTACTTTAGGTAATTCTTTGCCATTTACACGTTTTTCTAACGTTACTAGATTAAATACATTCTTTAATCCTCTAGCATATTCTTCTAACATAGGTGTTGCACTACCAAGTACTACCTTTGCCCCTAAATCTTCCGCTCTTTTAATTGCCACATCTTTAGCATTATATCTAGGGTTATTATCTTGTTTATAAGAATCACTATGACACTCATCTATAATAATAAGACCAAGGTTTTTAAGAGGTGCGAATACTGCACTTCTAGCACCTATTACAATATCTACTTCGTCCTTTACAATTCTCCTATACTCATCATACTTCTCTCCATCTGATAAGGCGCTATGTAAAAGTGCTATATTACTTCCAAACCTTTCTTCAAAACGTTTAATTAACTGTGGAGTCAAAGATATTTCAGGTACTAAAACTATACTCTTTAAGCCCTTCTTTAAGTATTTATCAATTAATTCCATATAAACTTCTGTCTTACCACTACCAGTAACACCATATAGTAGTGATACGGTATTTTCAGTATTTAAAATATTATTAACCGCTCCCTCTTGTAAAGGAGTTAATTTTCTCACTTTTCTTTCACTTTTCTCATAATCAAGTCTATAAACTTCTTCTTCACATACTCTTAAAATATTATTTTTAACTAAAGTATTAAGAACTACTGTAGAAACATCTTTCAACTCATCCCTATTTAATTTTTCCTTGTCGCTAAACTTCTCTACAACTTCCCTTTGTTTATCAGTCATCTTCTTATTAGAATCATTTAAATAATATACTTTTCTATATTTTTTATTAACCTTCCCCTTAATACTAGCTTTAAAACCTTTAGGAAGCATTACTTGATAACAACTAATTAAAGATGCTAATGTAGTATCTCTTAAATACTTACCAAGTTCTAATAATTCTTCAGTAAGTATTACTTCTTCATCTAAAACTTCTATTATCTCTTTTAAATTAGAAGCATCACTAGTCTTATCTTTTTCTAATATAAATCCTACTAAAGTTCTATTACCAAAAGGCACCTTTACTCTTTTACCTACTTCTATAAAACTCTCTAAATCTTTAGGAACATAATAATCAAATACTCTATCTACACTTTTACTAGTTATTTCAACTAAAACACCTACTATCAAGTTATCACTTCCTTCCATGTTAAAACTTTGTTCGTAAATGATTTTAAAGAAAAAGGCTTAAATAAATAAAGCCATATATACTAAGAATCCCAAGAAGATCACACTAACAATAAGTCCATTAACTTTCTCAAAGTTACTACTCTTATATTTAACTCCTACTCCAATCATCATTAAAGCTCCACCAATTAAACCACCTATATGAGCGGCATTATCAATACCTGGAACCATAAAACCAAGTAAGAGGTTAATAACTATTAAAGGAATAATTTGACTTTTAATAACAGTACCTAAGTAAATACGATAATGATATCCAAAATATAATAATGCTCCAAGTAAACCAAATATCGCTCCACTTGCTCCTACACTTAAAGCATCTGGAGTAACTGAAACAGATAATAAGGAACCACAGATGGCACTAAATAAATAGACTACTAAGAATCTCCATTTACCAATAAAGCTTTCTAGTTGCATTCCTATAATCCATAAAGCATACATATTGAATAAAAGATGTGCAATATTAGCATGTACAAAAGCTGCTGTTATTAATCTATAATACTCACCCATCTTAACAAATGGTCCATAACTACCAAGAAGAGCAACCACTTCATCAAAATTTCCCATAAGAGTAGGAAGTAAGAAAACAATAAAGTTTATTACTATTAAAGTATATGTAACAATAGGTTTCTTAGGAGCAAAAACATCGGCAACTCTTTCTTGATCTTTTTTACTATGTTTATTTATATCATTAGTAACTTTAATAAATAACTCTATTCCCTCTTCACTAAATTTAAGTTTACGAGAAAGATCAGGAAAAATAGATTTTAAAAGTTTATTCTTCTTAACATCAGCATCTTCATGTACTTCTACTGCTGTTATATTATCAGTTTTAAAATCATCTAAATTAACCGCTCCACCTAAATCTAGGAAAATACTAAGTGTATTTAATTTAAATGATAAAGTTTTCTTCTTTATTTTTCTTAAGATTCTATTAGTCTTAAAAACATCAAATTTATACTGTTCATCATTATGAATATATCTCATCACTAATCTAATTACTTTATAATCTTCATCTAAATTCTCAAGCCAAATCTCATCTTCAGCACCTTGTAATATTATAGGAGTATACCCTTTTTCTGTAATAAAGTAATGAAGAAGTTTCATCGCTAAAGTATTTTTCTCATTCATATCTATAACATGTTCTTCCATAGACATCGCCCCTTCGGTATATATTTTAACATATTTTCTAATAGAAATAAACATTTTAAAATAACAAATCATTACCTTGCCAAAATGTCAAAAATAAATTTGCATAAATTTAACATTTATGATATTATGAATATGTAAAAGAAATTTACATAAACTAAAAAGAGAACATTCAATGTCTCGTTGTTGAGCGCTTCTCTTGTAAAAAGTTGTCGCACCTAATTAAACAGAGTTTTAGTTAGGCGCTTTCTTTTTGTTTTTTTGTTTTATTTTATATAAGTATTATTATTACCACAAAAAGTAATACAGTAAGTAAAATTATTATAAATAGTAATGTTGAAACTAAGAAATCTTTTTTACTCATAGTATCACCTCCAAGAATATATACTCAGAGATAACACCCAACCATTAAATGTTCTCATATATATAGTATCATGTTAGAAATTTAATATCAATTAAACATTGATATTTTTTTATGGCAATTTTTACCATATATTATTAATTATTAATATCTTCTTCAAAGTTCCAAATACCTAACTTTCCTTTAATCCGATTCAACTTCTAATCTTTTTTCAATATCTTCAATACTAGGTAAAGTATTTTCTAAAAATTCAGGTATCTCTGATAAAATTTTATATTCACTTACTCCAATAGGCTTATTTATATCTTTTAGTGCTAATTCAGCTGTAACTCTTTTTTTATCTTTACAAAGTAATATTCCAAATGTTGGATTATCACTGTCTGTTTTAATATATTTATCAACAGCACTTAAATAGAAATTTAATTTACCGGCATACTCAGGCTTAAATTCAGTTGTTTTTAATTCAATTACAACGTAACATCTAACTTTTAAGTTATAGAATAGTAAATCAATATAATAATCTTCATTATCTATCTCTAAATGATATTGCCTTCCTATAAATGCAAAACCATTTCCTAATTCTAATAACAATTTTGTTATATTCCTTGTTAATTCTTGTTCAATATCTAATTCTTTTAAATCTTTATTATTACCAGTTGTTATAAAATCAAAAATATATGGATCTTTTAACAATTCCTTTACCTGTTCATTATTAGGAGATTTTAATGTTGTATCAAAATTAGTGAGTTTATTTTCTAATAATGCCTGTCTTTCATACAATTTACTAGCAATTTGATGTATTATTACAGGTCTTGCCCAACCGTTTTGAACAGACTCTTTAATATACCATTTTCTAACATTTTTATCTTTTACTCGATCCATTATAGTTGTTATAGACGACCAAGGTAATTTTGCAACATCATGTTGCAAAAATTCATCATTGCCAAACTCTGATGCAAACTTCTGCATATATCTTAAATTTCTAGCAGACATTCCTTTTATTGTAGGAAATTCCATCTTTAAATCTTTTGCCAACATATCTATAAAAGATGAACCCCATTTGTTATTTTCAATTAACTTTAAGCCAATATTATAGTACATTAAAATTAAATTTTTGTTTGCATCCGCTACTACTTTATTTCTTGTTGCTACTAATGTCCTTTTAATATCATTTAATAATTCAAAATATTTATCATTATTTTCTATCATTTTTCCTCCATTATATATTTAGCTTCTTCATAGTTCCAAATACCTAACTTTCCTTTAGCAAATATAGGTTTATCTAGCACTTCAATATCTTCTAATATCCAGGCATATCTTTGAAGTCTATAATCACCACAGATAAACTCTAGCTTATCTTTCTTAATTTTATCTAAAAACTCTTCATCCATATGAACACAATCTACTAACTTACATTTAAGGATAATGTAACCAAAGTTTAAATCATTACCATCAACAAGTTCCATTAATTCTTTATTATTTTTCCATTCTTTAGGTATCTTAGTAGAACTAGCATAAATATATAACTCTCCTCTATAATTAGTCTTAAAACTTCTAGTCTCTATTTTCTTTTTACCAAGTTTTATTAAAGTTGCATATGGTTCTGTTAAACTAAGTACTTTCATTTAATCACCCTATTATATTCAAAATATCTTTCTAAATATCTAATAACACCACCTTCATCATTAGTATCACATCTATCATTACAAACTACTTTAACTTCATCTAAAGTCTTACCCATCGCTACACTAACTCCACAGTTAGCAAGCATATCAAGATTATTCATCTCCTTCACTCTCCAAACTCTTTAAATAATCTAAAAATTCTTTAGGAGGCTCTTGTTCAAAATATAACTCTTTTCCTGTAATAGGATGAATAAATCTAATACTCTTAGAATGTAACATCTGTCCAAACTCAGTTACATTTTTATGATTACCATATAAAGGATCATTACTAACTGGATGCTTAATGTAGTTTAAATGTACTCTTATCTGATGAGTTCTACCTGTCTCTAAGATACATTCTATTAAAGTATTATTCTTAAATCTTTTTAACACTCTAAAATTAGTTATCGCATTCTTACTATTATGAGCGGTAACAGCCATTTTTTGTCTATTATTTTCATCCCTTCCAATAGGTGCATCAATAGTACCAGTCTCATGCATAATAACCCCATCAACAATAGCAAGATAATGTCTTTCTATTTTTTTATTTTTAATCATATCACTTAAAAGTTCCATAGTTTTAACATCTTTTGCAACTACCATTAATCCACTAGTATCTTTATCAAGCCTATGAACAATACCTGGTCTAAAAGTACCATCACTACTTACTTTAGAGTGATAAAGTAAAGCATTAACTAAAGTATCAGTAACATGTCCTGGAGCAGGATGAACAACTAAACCACTGTTTTTATTAATAATCATTAAATATTCATCTTCATAAACAATATCAAGAGGAATATTAGTAGGTTCAAGATCTTCTATATTTATCTCATCATCAATACTTACTTCAATAACATCACCTAGTTTTACTTTATAACTAGCACTTTTTTCTTTACCATTAACTACTACTTTAGATTCACTAATAAGTTTAGATACTCTACTCCTAGATAAATCACTATTTAACGCAATATAACTATCAAGTCTTGCTCCTTCACTATTTACTTCTAACTTCATACCTCTTACCTCTTTCTTTTAATATTTCTCTAATTATAACAACAACTATTCCAACAACTATTAGTATATCAGCTAGATTAAAGACTGGAAAGTTTAACTCTAATATTTTAAATGATAAATAATCAATTATATAACCATCTGTTAATCTATCAATAAAATTACCTAAAAGACCTGCAATCACTAAAGAATAACCAATAGAAAGGACTCTATCATCTAAATTATTCTTTAACTCATAAATAATAAAGAATATACATAACAAAGCGATTAAAACTAATAAATATGTTTTACTAGCAAACAAACTAAAAGCCGCTCCATCATTTAACACATAAGTTAAACTAAAGAAATTATCTATAATATTAACAGTTGTTAAATAACTACTAACTAAGTATTTTAAAAGTAAATCTAATCCTAATAAAACACTTACTAATATAATAACTAATAAAGTATTACTCTTCTTCATTTTCTCTCCTTAAAAACGTCATTTTACTAACAACAACTTGTAACTCATCATATCTTTTCTCAACAGTTCCTGTAAATATACAAATATCTCCTTTTTTAATATCCATATAATTTCTATATACTCTAGGAAAAAATATAAAGTCAATAGAACCAGTCTCATCACTACTAGTTATAAAAGCCATATCTTCATTTTTCTTTGTTTTTATTGCTTTAACTTTCTCTACCATTACTATAACACTAACAATTCTATTAAAGTAATTTCCAATCATTTTAATATTAACTGTATTTTGATATTTACCTTTATAAGCAGTAACTGGATGATTACTAATATAAAACCCAAAGCATTCAATTTCTTGTTCTAATAAAACACTATCTTGATATTCATTAGTAATAATTATCTCTGGTTTTAATACTAGACTCTCATCTAAATCTATTGTTAAACTTCCATAATTAACTAAACTATCTAAGTTTGTAATAAGTGTCTTTTTATTATAGCCAAAGCCTCTAAAAACATCAGCTTTTATCAAAGATTCTAATTGTTTTTTACTAACTCCACTACTTACTAATCTAGAAAAAGCTTCATATATATCTGTAAATTTCTTATCTCTTGCCCTAATTACTAAACTAGAAACACTTGTTCCTACTCCTTTGATAGTTGTAATTGGAAAGATTATATTACCATCATCTATTATAAATTTATCAGTACTCTTATTAATATCTGGCTTTAATACTTTTATATTATGACTTCTAATCTCTCTTATATATTCTTGCATCTTAGAAGTCGCACCTATTACATTATTTAAAAGATTAGTATAAAACTCTAACTTATAATGTACTTTTAAATAAGCCATTTTATATGCGACAAGAGAATAGGCAACAGCATGGCTTTTATTAAAACCATAACCTGCAAATTTAAGAATACTTGCAAAAATAGTTTTAGAAGTATTAATATCATGTCCTAATTTAGAAGCTTTTTCTAAAAATCTACTCTCTTCACTCTTTAAAACATCTACCTTTTTCTTACTAATTGCCCTTCTTAATATATCCGCTTCTCCTAAAGTATAGCCTGCATAAACATTAGCGACTTGCATTATCTGTTCTTGATATATCATAATACCATAAGTCTCTTTTAATATAGGTTCTAATAACTTATCTTGATATATAACTTTCTCTTTTCCTTCACGTCTTGCAATATATAAGTCTATATTTTCAGCAGGTCCTGGTCTAAATAAAGCAATCGCTGCAATTAAATCATCAAAAGAATTTGGTTTAAGCTTTCTTAAAAAGTTTCTCATTCCACTAGATTCAAATTGAAAGATACCAGTTGTCTCACCATTTGCAAAAAGCCTATAAACATCACTATCGTTAAGAGGAATATTATTAAAATCAATCTTTACTCCTCTATTTTTTAAAACCATATCAATTACATTCATAATGATAGTAAGATTTCTAATACCTAAAAAATCCATTTTCAAAAGACCTAACTCTTCTAAGTAATTCATAGAATATCCAGTTAAATACATATCATCATTCTTAGTAAGAGGGATAACTTCATCTAAATCTTTCCTACACATAACAATACCCGCTGCATGTGTTCCAATCTGTCTAGGAAATCCTTCTATAATAGAAGCAATTTTAAATACTTTAGATAACGTTTCATCACTATTTATATATTCTCTAAAACTATTATTTTCGCCTATTAACTCACTTAATTTTTTATGAGACATAACAGGAATGAAAGATGTTAGTCTATCTACTTTATATAAAGGCACACTAAAAATACGTGAGATGTCTCTTAATACTTGTTTAGCAGCAAGAGTTCCAAAAGTAACTATTCCAGACACTCTTTTCTTACCATACTTATCAGTAACATAATTAATAATATCATCTCTATATATATCAGGAATATCTGTATCTATATCAGGCATAGTCTTACGTTCTGGATTTAAAAATCTTTCAAACAGCAAATTATATTTTAAAGGATCTATTTCTGTAATACCAAGTGAATATGCTACTAAACTTCCCGCTGCACTACCTCTACCAGGTCCTACTAATATCCCCTTCTTTTTAGCATATCTAATAAAGTCATAAACAACTAAAAAGTAATTAGAAAAACCTAGTTTATCAATAACACTAATTTCATAATTTAATCTATCTATATATTCTTTACTAATATTATTATTAAGTCTTTTACTAAGTCCTACTTTAGATAAAGATGCTAAATATATAGAAGAGGAAACCCCATTAGGGCACTCATAAATAGGTAATAACAACTGAGCTTTAGGAAACTCTAAATTACAACTATCTACTATCTTTAAAGTATTAAGTAGTCCTATATTATCATAAGTATTAATTATATCAGTAACTTCTAATTCTTTATTTAAAATATCATAAGTAATATCATCATTAAGAGTCTTACCATCTCTAATTAAGTAAAGATATTTTAAGTAATCACTATCTTCTTTTCTCTTATATAAACATGGCTTTAAATAAACAACATTCTTAGTAATAACTAAACTTTCCCCTTCTTCTAATTTATTACTAAAGCCAAGATAAATTTCTTGAAACTTATCTTTGTAATTTAAATAAAACTCTAAACTATTATAAGGTATAGTAAATATTAAATTATCTTGATAATTAAAGATATCATCTATTTTTAAAGTCTTATCATTTTGTAAAGTACAAAGTTTAATTAAATTTAAATAACCATCATAATTCTTAACAAATGCAAGTATTTTATAATTATTAATAGTAAGTTCTAACCCAATAACAGGCTTTATCTTCTTTAAATTACACTTTTTAATAAATTCCATTACTCCATACATATTATCATCTACTATAACGGCATTAGGAATATTATTATTTATACTATAGTCTATAATATCATCTATAGTTAAAAGACTAGAAAGTAGGGAGTAATTACTCTTCACATATAATAAATTATACATATAATCACTCTCCTTTCTTCTTTTATATCATACGTTCGTACGTAGAGTCAATGCTTTTTAAGATTTTATTTGACTTTATAGCATAAATATGATAAAGTTATAAAGCAGAAACGTTTAGTAAAGGAGGAAATATTATGGCAAAAAAAGTTACTAGCAAAAAGCCTTTAACTGGAAATAGTAGATCACATGCTTTAAATGCTACTAAAAGACAACAAAAACC
>CALVIY010000029.1 GCA_944331955.1 uncultured Bacilli bacterium | reverse complement strand
ATAACTAAATATCCTCCTAAAATAGATATTAAGACATAACCAATATTACCAATAAAGTTCATAATTGGATGCATCATTCCTGAGAAGAACTGTGCACGCCATGCAGAGTTATATAACTTTTCATTAGTTTTATTAAAGTCTTCTATAGTTTTTTCTTCTCCGTTAAATAATTTAATAACTGTATGACCAGAATAAGCTTCTTCGATAGTACCATTTATATCTCCTAAATACTTTTGTTGATTTAAAAAGTATTTTTGAGAGTGTTTCATAATAAAACTCATCATAAATAAAGCGATAGGTACTATTACTAGTGTTACTAAAGTCATTAAAGGACTTATTGTTAACATCATAACTACTACACCAATTAAAGTTGTAATAGAAGTTAATAAATGTGATATTGATTGATCTAAACTTTGTGATAGTGTATCAACATCATTTGTTACTCTTGATAGTATTTCTCCTGTTGTTTTACTTTCAAAATAAGAAAGTGGTAATTTATGCATTTTATGAGATATCTGTTCCCTTAAATTAAAGGTAACTTTTTGGTTTACACCACTCATAATGAAAGCTTGTAAGTAAGAGAAAATTGCACTTACTATATATATAGATAGTAAAGTTAAAAGAATAGTTCCTACTTTTGAAAAATCAATTCCATTAGTAGTTCCCATTACTTTACCTAATAGTCCATTAAATATTTCTGTTGTCGCTTGTCCTGATATTTTTGGTCCAATAATTGAGAAAACAGCACTGCAGATAGCAAAGATAACAACAAAGGCTAAACTTACTTTATAAGTACCTAAATACTTAAGTAATTTCTTTAAAGTTCCTTTAAAGTCCTTAGCTTTCCTTACTGTTCCCATTCCTCCTCTAGGCATTTTCTAACTCCTCCTTTGAAAGTTGTGATTCAGCTATTTCACGATAAACTGAACAGTTCTTAATTAAGTCATGATGAGTTCCAATACCAACTACTTTTCCTTCATCAAGTACAACAATTTGATCTGCTTTTAATATTGTATTAATACGTTGAGCGACAATGAAAATAGTTGAGTTTTTAGCATATTCATGTAAAGCTTTTCTAAGTTCAAAATCAGTCTTAAAGTCTAAAGCTGAGAAAGAATCATCGAATATGTAAATTTCTGGATCTTTAGCGATTGCACGAGCGATTGATAATCTTTGTTTTTGTCCACCTGATACGTTAGTACCTCCTTGACTAATAGGGCTCTTATATCCATCTTTTTTAGCAAGGATAAACTCTTCTGCTTGGGCAATACGTGCTGCTTCTATCATCTTCTCATCAGACATATCTTCATCACTATATTTAATATTAGATTCTATTGTTCCAGAGAATAATACTCCTTTTTGAGGAACATAACCGATTCTTTCATGTAAATCTTTCCCTCTTACATCTTTAACATTAATTCCATCAACTAATATTTCTCCTTTAGTAACATCATATAGTCTTGGTATTAAGTTAATAAGGGTACTTTTACCACTACCAGTAGAACCAATAAAGGCTGTTGTTGTTCCTGGGTTAGCTGTAAATGTTACATCAGTAATAACATCTTCATCACTATCAGGATATCTAAAACTTACATTTTTAAATTCTACTAAACCTTTAATTCTCTTACTAAATGTTTTAGGTTTTTCTGGATCTTTAATAGATTCATCTGTTTCTAATACTTCCATAATACGGTTTGCAGAAACATTAGCACGTGGTAACATAATAGAAAACATTGAAATCATCAAGAATGACATAATTATCTGCATTGAGTACTGAATAAATGCTAACATATCTCCAACTTGTAATAAGCCTTCATCGATTCTTTGAGCACTAGTCCAAATAATTAGAACAACAATACCATTCATAATAAACATCATACCTGGCATCATAAAGTTCATTACTCTATTAACAAATAAATTTGTTTTCTTTAAATTAGTATTCGCTTCACTAAATCTTTCTTCTTCATATTTTTGATTAGAGAATGCTCTAATTACTGGAATACCTGTAATAATTTCTCTTGTTACTTGGTTTAATTTATCTATTAGTTTTTGTACTTTCTTAAATTTAGGCATAGTAAGAGCGAATAATGTAAATATTAATGTTAAAACACATACTATTCCTAACCATATAATATAAGTCATTGATGGGGCTGTCTCTAATACTTTTGAAACTGCACCGAATGCAACTATTGGTGCATAGATAAATAGTCTTAACGTCATGATAATCATCATTTGTACTTGTTGAATATCATTAGTACTTCTAGTAATTAATGATGATATACCTATTTCTTTATATTCTGCAGTACCAAAGTTTAAGACTTTCTTAAATTCTTTATTTCTAACTTTCTTAGATAGACCTGATCCTACTCTAGCACCTAATAGTACTGTTAGTATAGTTGAAGTTACACTTATTAGGGATAATCCTAACATTTTAAGTCCTGTAATTATAATATAGTTTGTTTGAATAGCATCAGTATCAAGTCCAACTTCAATATATTCTAATTTTATCGCTGCTACAGCACTTTGACTTATAATACTATCTGGCATATCTTTAAATTGATCATTAATAGAATTTCTCATCTTATTAAGTTCATCACTAGGAAGCATTTCTATAATATCAATTACAGCCATATCTTTCATAGCACTAGGCATATCTTTTTTGATTTCTTTTTGAATGTTAACAGCTTCTTTTTCTTCACTAGTTAACATATAATCAACTAAAATAGCTTTTTCAAGGGCATCATTTACTTCATCTTCATTTTTAATAACATAAACTGGTTCCTCATCTAAGATATCATAGTCATATTCATCAGTCTTTTTAGTAACTAATTTATAATTAGATAAAATTTCTTCTTTATCTTTATCACTTACAAAAAGTAAAATCTCATCTAATTTACTTTTTCTAATTACTTTAGGATTAACTTCTTCTATACCACCTTGTTGGACTCCTACGTTAATAATATTAGAAGTATACTGAGGTATAGTTAAATCACAGTTCGCTTGAACTATTAAAAGTAAAATAATTAGTATTACTGATAAAATATTATCTTTTAAATATCTAAATATCTTTAACATAAATCCTCCTTCTTAATACATCCATATTTTAAAATATCTAGTTGTTCATAATAGTCTTTAAGTATCTCTTCATCAAGACTATCACTTTTTAACAACTTAATTAAAGTGACCATCAAAAGATGCATATTAATGGCAAAAATTACTTCAATATGACGTCTAGCATTATCATTAAGTAATTCTAAATTAATGTTAGGGATAAGTTCTTTTAGTAGTCTCTTATCACGAAAGCCAAAGGTTCTTTTAGATTCTTCCATAATAGTAACATTTTCTAAAGATTTTTTAAAGAAGTTTATATTATTATTTTTAAAGGAATTATATGTTCTTCTAATATTATCTTGAAACATTTTAAACAAATCTCCTTTATTATTAATTAAATCTTTTTTCATATTATCTATAAGTATTTCACTGTATTGTTCTAAAAGATAGAAATATAAATCTTTCTTATCAACAAAATACATATAGAAACTTCCTCTAGAAATACCTGCATCTTTAATAATTCTATTAATAGAGGCATCATTAAAGTTATTAAGAGAAAACTCTTTAAAACTAGCATCTATTAACTTTTTCTTCTTTTCATCATTTAATCTTAAGAATGTATCACTAGGCATTATACTCCCTCCTAACAGTCACTATATCATTATATGTGACAAGTTGTCATATGTCAACAAAAAAATAAAAAAAGTAAGTATTTTTACTTACCTATACGATTAATTTTCTTAAACTTTTTAACACTTTCTTCCATACATTTAATAGTTCTTTCATTAATTTTTAATAATAGTGGTAAAGGGATATTCTCTTGCTCTAAATATTGTTCAAAAAGTTCTGTAAAGCCAAATTGACTTATAATTATTGCAAGATTATCATCTGTCATATTACGTAAGGCAAAAGAGGCTTCTTTAGAAATAATTCTATAATTTAGTTGTAGTGTATTATAACAATTATGCTCTACTTTTAAATTAGAAATTTTAGAAATACTATATTTTTCTTTTATCTTAGATATCATTCCTACTAATATTAAAGCCTTACATCCATCTTCATAAGGAACTGGTTTATTTTGATCAAAGTAATTATCTATTAAAGTTAAAGATTTATATAAAACATCATACTTTTCTTGATTCATAATTCCCCCTTAAAAGCAAAAAAGTCCAAAGAAACGATTGGATCTACGATAAAACCTATACTTATGTACAGGTGGGTGTATATAGTCAGTTCTTAGGATCCCTAACCAGTGGAAAGGTCTTCAACACGAACGTAACAATCATCAATACTCCCTTATCGTCTCTTTAGTCGGTTTTATACTGAGTCATCCGTATCGATTTCTTTAGACAATTATAGTATATCACAGTTATTTTAATTTATTCAATACTTTCTAATTCTTTTATAAAATTTTCTATTAAATGAGACATAGTAGCACAACCCATAAAGGCAACTACTCCGTCTTTATCTTTTAAGATATTTACTACACTATCGTCATCAACAATCTCACTACCTGGAATTAATTCTATTATATCTTCTGATTTTATTTCAGGATAGTCATTAGGATTTTCTCGATCACACTTAATTGGTGTTAAATAAACTTTATCTGCAACTTTTAGAGCATCTGCAAATTCATTTTTAAAACGGGCTGTTCTAGAATATGTGTTAGGGCGAAAAACAACAGTTAGTTTTTTATCAGGATATTTTTGTCTAATCGCTTCAAGGGTAACTTTAACTTCTGTTGGATGATGAGCATAATCATCTACTATAACTGTATCACCAACAAAAGTTTCGGCAAAACGACGATTAGCATTTTTAAAGTTTGGTAATAATTCTTTTATTTTTTCTTTACTAACACCTTCATCTAAAGCAGAGATTATAGCAGCTGCTGTATTCATAACCATATGATGGCCATATAAAGGAATACTAAAGGTATCTATAAGTTCATCTTTTTTGTATAAAGTAAAACTTGAGCCTGTAGTTTCTAACTTAATATCTTTAATAATATAGTCATTAGATTCATCTTCACCATAGAAGATAACATCATTATTAAAGTTAATCTTTCTAATATTTAAATCATCACCATTGGCAATAACATTTTTAGCTTTATTAGCAAACTCTTCAAAAGCTGCAATAGTTTCTTCTATATCTTTATATATTTCTGTATGTTCAAGTTCAATACAAGTAATGATAGCAGTTTTAGGATGATAGGCAAGGAAATGACGGTTAAATTCATCTGACTCTATTACTAATAATTTGTTCTTCATATCAATATGACCAGTTCCATCACCTATAAAGTAATTACAACCAATAGTATTTTCAAATAGATGTTTTAAAAGCGAAGTTGTAGTTGTCTTGCCATGTGTTCCACAAACTGAAATAGTATCAAATTCTTTAGTAATACCACCTACTACTTCATTATATGGTTTAAAAGTTAAACCTAATTCTTTTACACGTTTTATTTCAGGATGTTCATCACTAAAAGCACGAGATGCTGTTACAATAGTATCTTTATCTACATTATGATTTCCATCATAAAATATCTTTATACCTCTATCCTCTAATCCTTTCTGTGTAAATTTATAATCTTTGGCATCGTCATAACCAATTACCTCATTACCCATATCATATAACATCTGAGCAAGAGTACTCATTCCTGTCCCCTTTATTCCTATACAATAATATTTCATAGCAAACCTTCTTTCTTTTCTAATATTATATCTTATGTTAAGAATATTTTCAAATATACATTTTCCTTAGTTTCTGATACTTGAAATTATTATATATTTATGATACTATTAATATGTAAAAGAAATTTACATATAATAAAAAATGAGGAATGCCTAGTTCTGTGTCGGGTGTTACCTCTAAAAAGATAGTGTAAACACCCTTATTACAATACTGTAATGGGGTGTCTTTCTATCTAAAAATAATCAAGAGTATGATAATTATAATCAATGATGAAATTAAAAAATCTTTCTTATTCATAGACATTTCCCCTTTCTTACCCCCTGAAATCAGATTGTAAAAAAGGTAAACACCCTTACTAAGTATTCCTAAGAGATATAATAGCATATCTGAAATAATATATCAATCGAACATGATACAAAAAATCTGTTCTATTTTTATCAAAAATAAGTTGTTCTGCGTGTTTAATATTTCTTAACACTTGAAATTATTATATATTTATGATACTATGAATATGTAAAAGAAATTTACATATTATAAAAAAGAGGAATACCTAGTTTCTGTAATGGGTATTTACCTCATAAATAGGTTAGACACCCTAATACATAGTTGTAATAGGGTGTTCTTATTTGTATATGATTAAAAGGATGATAATAATTATAAGCATAACTATTAAAAAGTCTTTTTTACTCATAAACATCTCCCCTTTCTCCCCCTGAATATAGTTGAAGAAAGAGGCAAAACACCCATACTAGGTATTCCTAGTAGATATAATAGCATATCTAATATAACAAATCAATCGAACATGATACAGAAAATTTGTTCTGTGAAATGGAGGCAATAACGATGTTAGAATTATATAAAAAATGTAATTTATGTCCAAGAAAATGTTTAATAGATAGATCTAAAACTTTAGGATATTGTAAAGCTAGCGATAAGGTTAAAGTTGCAAGAAGTGCCCTACACTATTTTGAAGAACCATCTATTTCTGGTACTAATGGTAGTGGTACTATCTTTTTTAGTAATTGTAATTTAAAATGTTGTTATTGTCAGAATAAAGAGATATCTACTGATGGTTTTGGAAAAGAAGTATCTATCGAAAGACTTGCTATGATGATGTTAGAATTAGAAGAAAGAGGTGCTAACAACATTAATCTAGTTACTCCTACTCACTATGTACCTAGTATTATAGAAGCGATTAAGATTGCAAAAAGTAAGGGATTATCTATTCCTATTGTTTATAATACTAGTGGTTATGAAAGTGTAGAGACTTTAAAACTATTAGATGGTTATATTGATATTTATTTAACAGACTTTAAGTATTTTGATAATAAGTTAGGTAAAGATTTATCAAAATGTTCTAATTATTTTGAAGTAGTTAGTAAAGCACTTGATGAAATATATAGACAAACAGGTAAAAATAGTTTTAATAAAGATGGGTTAATGACTAAAGGTATTATTGTCAGATGCTTAGTCTTACCTACTAAAAGTGATGATACTAAGAAAATAATAAATTATTTATATAAAAAATACCAAGATAATATCTATCTTAGTATTATGAATCAATACACTCCAGTTAACTATATTAAAGAATATCCTTTTTTAAATAAAACTGTTAGTGAAGATGAATATAATGATATTATAGACTATGCTATAGACTTAGGTATTAAAAATGCTTATATGCAAGAAGGCGGTACTTGTAGTGAATCATTTATACCTAGTTTTGACCTTGAAGGAGTTATAGAAAGATAACTCTTTTTGAATTTCACTTTCTAATTTAGTATAAACTTCATAATATAAATCTCTATTATTAGAATAAAAACTTTCTAACATATCTTTATTATTATCTAAAAACTCTATTGTACTTTGATATTCTTTAACATTTACATTATTCTCTTGTCTCCTTAATGATGGCATAAAAGCTCCTTTATTAAGTTCATTAATAAACCAAGCAATATAGCGATTATCTTCGTAGTTATACTTAACAATTCTTTTATCTACTAATTCTGGGAAGTGATCATTATCATCAATGGCATCAAAAACAATATGTTCATCACCATCTTTAATATAATTAATTACATGAGTTCCTAGTAATTTAGGAAATAATTTAGTATATATTAGTAATGTTTTCTCTTGATTACGAAATCTACTTGCATCATCTAATGACAGATTATAACAACTATAATTCATAGTGTTTAATAGATCTGTAAAAAATGGTGTAATATTACGACATATACCTGTTCCTGTAACTATTATTAAGCCAAAAATATCAAAGCTATTATAATCTAATACTTTAGCATAATAATCAGAAAACATAAAATTATGATTAAAGGATAAATATCCATTCTCATACATATAAGTATAACTAGCACAAGTTTTACTTATAGTATCTAATTCTAAATCTTCTTTAAAAAAACTACTTGTATTTTCTAGTAATTCTTTATATAAAATTAATAATTCTTTATGAGTTTTTCTCTCTATCTGATAATTTCTCATTTTCTTTATTCAACCTTTCCACCTTAGAATATATACATCCACAATAGTCTTGTCTATATAAGTTATAAATGTGTGATAATTCTATACTTCTTTTATAACCATTTTTCTTTTTAAAGTCAGCATATAAATAATTAATATTATATTTTAAAGATAGTTTTTCCCCTATTTCATTTAACCATTTACTATTTTTATAAGGACTAATAGAAAGAGTTGTTGTAAAGTAATCAAAGTTATGTTTCTTAGCGATTCTTGCAGTTTCTTCTAGTCTTAACTGATAACACTTATAACATCTAATATCTCCTTCTTTTAAATCTTCTAGTCCTTTAGACATCTCTAAAAACTTATCTTTATCATAATTACAATCTAATAATTTAATATTATAACCTACTAAATCTATGAACTTTTCTAACTCTTCACGTCTTTTAAGATATTCTTTATAATCAGTAATATTAGGATTATAAAAGAGAATCGTAATATCAAAGTATTCAGATATTTTCTCTAGGACTGATGATGAACATGGTGCACAACAAGCATGTAATAATAAAGATGGTTTATTATTTAAATCAATACTATTTATTATCTTTTCACATTCTAAATTATAGTTCATCTAATCATCACCTCACACTTGTTATGTTTATTAATATATAAATAAAGCCCGCACCTAAGTACGAGCTTATGAGTAATAGGCCTTTGCATCACGCAAGCATCTCATCGAATTCTTTAAAAGAACCCTACACTTTAGACTTTAATAGTCCGCGATAGACGATGTCTTTCTATCCTCTATTACTCAGTCACAATATACAATACTAAATGCATTGTAATTATTAATTTAGATGTGTCATATATTTTATAGCACGCCGAGTAAAAAGTCAATTATTGAATAAAACTTTGCATCTAATTATCTTTTATTAAAAATGTTGCATATAAAGGTATAGATTTAATATTAGTTTTAGGATCATATCCAAAATCTTTAGTACTTATTCTAATTGCATATTTTGGTTTAAATTTTTCTATATATAATTTTAAACTTTTAGATTGAGTAGCATTTCCTGCCTTTACTTCTACTGGTATAATTCCATCTTTTGTATATAATAGAAAATCAACTTTACTTGTATTATTACTTCTATAATAATATAAGTCAAATCCATTACATACTAAGGCATTAGCGACAAAGTTTTCTGCTATTACACCTTTATATAAAGAAATATTATCATTTAAGATATCTTCTATATTTAATTTTAAAATATTATTAAGGATGCCTACATCACTTAAATATAATTTAAACGTATCAACGTCAGTAAATCCTTCAAGAGGTATTTCAGGAGTTTTAATAGCTTTACAACGTAAAACCATATTGCTAGCTTCTAACCAATCAATAGCAGTAGCATATTCTCTTGCTCTAGCATCTTTAGATACATTAGAATATTGAAACTTATTAGAAATATTAGATAATTGAGATGGTAGGGAATCATATACCCTGTTTATTCTTAAAGCTTCACTCTCATTAGTAACATATTTATCCATATCTTTAAAATACGAACTAACAATATCAGTTAAAATTGTTTTGTCATACTTTATATAATCTCCATTAGTCTTAACCATATTACTAACACTTTCAGGCATGCCACCTGTTATTAAATATATTCTATATAAATTTAAAGCTTTATCGTGAATAGTAGAAGTAATTTGTTTATTATTTTTATAACAATCTTTAATAAGGTCTATTAACATTTCTTGATTCATAGCAACTAAAAATTCTTCAAAGTCCATTGGATACATATTTAACATTTTTACTTTGCCTACTGGAAAAGAAAATTTTGATCTTTTTAATTTTACTCCTAAAAGACTCCCAGCACATATTATTCTAACATTATTATGGTTTTCTTGGAAGTATTTAAGCTCAGCTATTAGTTTTTCGCTCTCTTGTATCTCATCAATGAAAAGAATAGTATCTTCCTTTTCAAAATCAAAATCTAGTAATAATTTTAATCTATTAAACTTTTCAATTGATGTTAAATTAGAATTATATAACTCTATTACGTTAGTATTTTCAAATAGATTAACATAAACATAATTACTATATTCATTTTTGCAGAATTCATTTATTATATAAGTCTTACCAGATTGTCTTACTCCAAGTACCATTAAAGGTTTTACATTGTCACTATTATTTTTCCATTTTAACAATTCATCATATATTTTTCTTTTCATACTTAGTTCTCCTCTTATAAGGATATAATATCATTAATTATTAAACATTTCAATCATTTCATCACGTTTTTGGCAGGACTTTTTAGACAAATTTACACGTTTTTCATAGGACTTTCAGACTCATTTATCACAAAATATTAAGGATAAATTCTTTTTTTCATGTTTGATGCTATGTATTGTATCACTTTATAATAGCCATATCAATATCATAAATTTTCTTTCTTCAGCATATCTATTACTGAAAAGGAAATAGTGATATTATTCATTTATTTTAGTGGCCTTAATTAGTTATATTTCCCTATTTTTTAACTAAGCCTTTAGCATCTATATTATTTTTTAAATCTAGTAGAATAGCTTTTTCTTTTTTTATATTTTCAATATGTTCTTTTATATAATCAATATCATTACTTTTTAATGCTTCATCATATCTAGAATTTCCATTAGAAATAATATCTGTTAAACTAGATAGCTCACTATAATTGCATAAACTAGTATTGTTTTCAATAAATTCCTTAATTATATCTATTTGTCCATCAAATTGATGTTCATTAACCAACTCAATAAATTGTTTACTCGATAAGAGTGGATACCATAGTTTAATTTCATTATGATAGCCAATAGATCTATATCTTCCATCTTCTTGACTTGTTCTAATTCTAGATAGATATCTATCTAAAGTACTATTTTCAATTCTATATTTCTTTAATCCCATTATTCGATTAATCAAAAGTTCTGTAATATATGTATTGGTTATTTCATCAATTGTTCTTCCTACTTCTTCAACTCTATATTTATCTTTTAATCTATTATCTTTAATATAAAAAGATTCACTTAACCCTGTACGCATATAATACGTATTATCATCTATTAAGTTATTGGTATTATAATATCCCATTAGAGCATGTCTAATTTCATGAGTTAACATCTCAAGTTTTAATGCATCTGTAGCCAGATATTTTCCTACATGTGTTCCTAATATTATAGTTTGGGGATTCTGTTTTAAATTTACATTTTCAAACACTTTTAAATTAGGCGTAAAAAGTGTAACAGCAGCGGCACCAGAAGGTACTTTTCCAAAGCCATTTTTAATTGATACATCATTAACTGTACCTCTATCATAAATAATTTTTACTTTATTAAATAAATCATATAAAGGATAATCACATTTTTTTCCAAAATCCATGTAGAAACTTATATATATAAAAGTAATCATATCCAGTAATTCTTCACTGTAATCATATTTTTTTGCTATATCTTTTAATAAAAAATATTTTTCTTTCAATATTTTATTAAACTTATCATTTTCCATTACATATGTCTCCTTCTATATTTTGATTTATTCTTTTCTTTTATATATTTTTCTATATCAGTAATATCTTTAGTATCAACATATAATCCTTCATAATCATTTGGTACTTCTCTTTCAAAGAAACTATGGAATAGAGCATTATTTTCAGTAGAAAACCATACTATATTTTTATTATTCTTAGAAAGTTTTACCATATCATCACTAACATCAAGATCAGAAAAAATATATATTTTTCTATCTTTTATATCTTTTAATTCTTCGTACAAAGATTGATACTCATTATACACTGTACATTCAAGATTTCTATATTTTTCATTAAGAGAATTAACAATTTCTTTAACATCTATACTTTTTGAATTTTGCTTTTTGATAAGTAGTTTTCTTAATATTTCATTATTAAATGTTAAATATATTACTGAACCTTTAATAGCAAGACTACTTATAGCATTTACATACATTTCTAAGGAATTATCATTAGAAGGCGATAAATCAAAAACATAAACATCAGGTTTAAAGACAGGGCTTATTAAATCATCAAGAATTTTATATTTTTGTTCAGTTAAGTAATGTTTTATTATTTCTTTTTTATTATACTTATAAGTACCTTTTTGATAGTTTTCATAACTTAATGATACTAATCTTTTTAATGTTTTATAAACTATGCTAGGTGTTATATCATTAATTTTATTACTTGCATTTTGTTGAGATGCATTTTCTTTTCTTTCATTTTCTCTTTTACAATCTTCATCATAATTATTAAGCAAGTCATCAAAATCATTTTCATCTTCAGATGAATCTTTCGTTTCTTTGTTGCTACTTTCATCTGATATATTATCTGAATCATTTTGTTCATTACTTTCTTTAGATGTATCATTAGTATTATCTTCTTTAGAGTCATCTTCTAATTCATCAGTACTACTTTCATCTGATAAATTACCTGAATCATTTTGTTCATTACTTTCTTTAGATGTATTACTAGCATTTTCTTCTTTAGAATCATCTTCTAATTCATCTGTATTACTTTCATCTGATAAATTACCTGAATCATTTTGTTCATTACTTTCTTTAGATGTATCACTAGCATTTTCTTCTTTAGAATCATCTTCTAATTCATCTGTATTACTTTCATCTGATAAATTACCTGAATCATTTTGTTCATTACTTTCTTTAGATGTATCACTAGCATTTTCTTCTTTAGAATCATCTTCTAATTCATCTGTATTACTTTCATCTGATAAATTACCTAAATCATTTTGTTCATTACTTTCTTTAGATGTATCATTAGTATTATCTTCTTTGGAACCATCTTCTAATTCATCAGTACTGTTATTGTCCGATGTATTATTTAAATCTTCTTTTTTACTATTCTCTTTGCCTTGATTATTTTGCTGCTTTCTTTTATTATCAACTATAAAATAGTCACTTTTGATTAAATCAGGTATTTTATATTCTTCTCCATAATCTAAAAGCTCATCTAATGTTGGAAATTTTTTCATTATTTAAATTCCTTCTTTAATACTTTACCAAACTCAATTATTGTTGAAGGAGTATGTAAAGAGTCATAATATTTATCAAAATCAATTTCGTTCGTAATATCATAGAATATTCCAGGTATTCTATCCCTATTATTTGGTTCATCTACAATTCTACCAGTTTGTGACATCGTCAATGATGAAAAATAATCAGGTTCTCTATCATAATAAAATGTTGCAATAAAATTTCCGAATATACTTCTTGCAAAGAAAGCTATCTCTTTTTGGAATGAGTTAAGTTGCTTAAAAGCTTCTTGATTCTCAAAATCTGAATCATCCGTATATAATAAATAATCCCCTTTTAATTTATATTTTGGATAAACATGTAATTTTTTATTTTTATAATCATATTCAGTTTCCCATTCAAAAACAAAAGTATCACTTTCTACACTTATTTTAGGCTGGTCATCAAAATAATCATCACTATCTTTCTTAGTAATAAAAGAAAAATCCATTGGTTGAAATTCATCAATCTCAACTTTCCATCCTTGTTCTTTTAATGTTTCCCAACTTTTAATTTCATCCTGAAGATAAGAATATTTCCTAACATATTTTCTATCATAATGTCTAAGTTTTTCAGCATTTATAAAAGATGCTGGTATAGCTAATTCTGGATTAAATTCACATATTTTTTTTACCACCTCGTAAAGAGGCTCTGCTTTAAATTTTTGTAAATATCTAAAATAATTAATGTCATTATTAGCATCATACTCTATTTTTAAATTAGAAGTATTATATATCATTTTACCATTAATAGATTGCATTTTATTTAATACCATTTCTGGTAAATGCGTTAAAATTTTAACATTTAAACTAGTAATCTTAAATTCATCTGCACCCATTGGACTAAAATAAAAATTATCATCAAAAAGTATATTGTTTTCACTAACATCATTAATTATCGTAACTATTGTTGATATCCCTCTTATAAATAATCTAGGTGATACATATTCTTTATTCGCTACCAAAATTAATGTGTTTTTATATTTCATCAAACCGATAAAATTTTCTCCTTCAAAATCTAGAAAACCGAATCTACTATTAGGATTACCCTTAAACTTTATCTTTGAAAACAGTAGCTCTAACGCCTTAGTATCCCTATGGGTTATTGTCCCTAATTCAACAATTTTTTCTTTATTTTCTTTATCTAGAAAAACTAGTGATTGATCCTCTTTCATGTTATCAAGAATTGTAGCTATATCATTTAAACTGTCATCATCTTCTTCAAAAATATACTCCCCACTATCTTTCTTTTCAATATATTGCTCTATCAAGCTTTCTGAATCTTTAGCGTTCATATAATCATTAGGATTATCTAAATTAAAGCCGAGACCTTCGTCATCATAATTGCTTTCTTTATTTTGGTACTTAAACTTTTTTACTAAAATATCAGTAATTATATCCCTAGATTCAAAATCTTTACCTAATTTTCTTATTAGATTTTTTATTCTTCTTGTACTACTTATACCATTTTCATATAATTCATAATCTCCAGTAATTGCTGTTGTTAGCTCTTGTAAAGCTGGTAATCTTGATAATAAATTATTGTTTTCCATCTGTTCGTTATATATAGTTTCATATACTTTACATACAAACTTTAAGAATTTAGGATCATGATTTACATTATCTAGATTTCTTAATAAAGTCTTATAAGCTAATACTGGTGGCATTGGTGGTAAGTTTATAACAGAACATCTTCTTAAAAGAGGATCAGATAATTCTCTTTCATTATTTTTTGCAAAAATAGCAAAAAGATTCTTTCTTCCATCATCTGTTAAAGAAAGTATTTCATTATTTGATGTTTCAATTTTTCCACTTTGTAAAAAATCAAGGAAATATGAGTCCAATGCTTCTCTTGCTTTATCCAACTCATCTATTGTTAGAACGACCTTTTTCCCATCATTTGCTAGTGTTATGGCTCTAGTTAAAATACCAGCTGCTATAGCTTTATCTGCTTCACCCTTTACAATAGCAGGGACATTATAAGTGGCAATTAGTCTATCACTATTAGTTTCTTCAACACACTGTGTATAAATGTATTCTGCATTTTTCCCCAAAAATTTACTAAACACCTCTGATAAGAAAGTCTTACCACTACCAGGATCACCCTCTAACAATATGGAAGCTACTCCTTTATTAGCTTCATTATCGTAATACTTATAAAATAAAAATATATCCTCTAAAACATCAACACTTTGGAAAGTATACCCCAATTCTTCAAAATAGTTTTTAAAAGTCCTAATATTCATTTATAATTCCCCCTTCAAGCAAGCCTTATTTTATCATTAAATATTCAAAAAAGCAACATTTTTGACAATCATCTCATGTAATATTATCAGATTCTTGAGCATATCTATTACTGAAAAGGAAACAGTGATATTATGTCTAACTTTACTTATGCATTTATTTTATCTACTCTAGCAGGTCTTTCTACTTTAATTGGTTTTATTCCTTTACTTTTTAAGTTAAAGAATGAAAAATATATTATTTTAGCATCACTATCTTTTGCAAGTGGTGTAATGATATGTGTATCTCTTACTGATTTAATACCTGAATCTTTTAATCTCTTAACTTCTATATTTAAAGGCTTCCCTGCTCTTTTATTTCTTTTAATATTTATCTATCTTGGTGTAATTATATCGATGTTAATAGATAAATTCTTACCTAGTAATGATAATAAATCTATCAGTAATAAAAAACTATATAGATTAGGTCTTGTATCAATGCTTGCAATTATCATGCATAATATTCCAGAAGGTGTTGCAACATTTCTATCTAGTTCTACTAATAGAGGGTTAGGATTATCACTTGCTCTTGCCATTAGTTTTCATAATATACCAGAAGGAATAAGTATAGCAATACCAATATACTTTAGTACTAAATCTAAGTTTAAAGCTTTTTTATATACCTTAATATCAGGCTTATCTGAACCCTTAGGAGCGATACTTGCCTATTTATTTCTATCTTCTATCATTAATAACTTTATTATGAGTGTAATACTTGCTATGATAGCAGGTATTATGATTCATATTAGTATTTATGAATTATTAAAAGAGTCTTTAAGTTATAAAAAAAGAAAACTAACATTTATCTTCTTTAGTATTGGATTTATCTTTATGTTAATATCTCATTTCTTATTAGGATAATTTTTCACTTCTAATTGCTTAACCATAATTTTTATAGTACAACTTGACTTTGACAGTAAAAATGAGGAATCCCTTATTCTATATAGGTTTCCTCATTTTTTAATTGTTGTATATCC
>CALVIY010000028.1 GCA_944331955.1 uncultured Bacilli bacterium | reverse complement strand
AGAGTAAGTTTGTTTGTAAGAATAAATAGAAAAGAAAATAATCAAGCAAGTCCATATATTTATTTAGGTGAGGCTGAGTATGTATCTCATAGCGGATCAAAACCAGTTGGAATTGTGTGGAAAATTAAACATAAAATACCTGCAAAATATTTAGATAAAATGATGAAATTATAAACAAAATTGTTATTAAGAGAGTGTATTACTCTCTTTTTTTAATTAATTTAAATTTTATTAGCTTATATTACATCATCCTATGATTTTTATTGCTTTTGTTAAAATAGGATAATAATTGTATTGATTTTCTTGTTATATATAAATGATTAAATAGTAATACATCCCTTATATCAACCTACAAAGTAGGATGAATTTCGTAAGTACGAAATAAGAATGGCACCACTAAGTTTCCTTATTTTATAAGGATTTTTTTACTTTGTGGCGCCATCTTCTTATCCTGCTTATTTAAGAATGTAATTTTTACATAAAAAAATCAGATAAAGTAGGATAGTTATTAAAATAAGTCTTTAGGTAATTTATCTTTATCAAATTTTTCCATATTTTTGTTTATTACTCTTGAGGCTTCTTTTAGTTTTTCTGAAATATCTTTTAAAGTTATTTCTGATGAATAATATCCAGGGTTATCAATTCTATCTATAATATCAGCAAATATGCCTTTGCATTCAAATGCACTTTTTCTTCTAATTTCTATATCTTCTAACACATCAAAATAAAATTTTTCGTAAATTTCAATTTGTTTTTGATAATCAGTAGTTGATCTTTTATTTGAAAAATCAGTACCCCAATTTATTTCTACATCACTATATCCGGCAAGTTTCATTAATTGTACTAAACTAATATTAAGTTTTTCAGATATTCCTTTTAAGTAGAGAATATTAGGCTTTTGTCTTTTTCCGGCTTCAATTCGCGAAACTTCAGCACAGTCCATATTAACTTCACGAGCAAGAGCTCTTTGTGAAATACCCAATTCTTCTCTTTTATTTTTAATTAATTCTCCTAATTCAGTTGTATTATTTTTACGCATAAAAATACACCTCTTTCAAATACAAGTTAATAATATCACAATGTGATGTGAAAGTCAACAAAACATATAAAAAAGTATTGACAAACTCAATATATAATAGTATAGTAATTGCAATTGATGAGTTTTACATCAATAGAAAGGAGGCAGATAGAGTAGATGAGAATGAGGTATCTAGAAGTACCAAAAGAGATTTGGAAGAATAAAAATATTCCAAAAGAGACTAAATATATCTACTCTTACATTTACACCAAGGGATTCGGAAGAATAATAACAGATATAAATGTAGGAGAGATACAGCAAGTAGTTAACATCAAAAACAAAGGTTTGAGAAAAAGTCTTAAGATATTAGAAGAGTTAAATTATCTAATATATCAAGAATACTCAAACGGAATGTACACAGTAACACTTAACTAAAGAGTCAAAGGACGTTAGTTATAAGAGGCTCAGTAAGATATAAGGCTTATGTTAGAACCTATCTTATAGAAATATAAGATGAATACAGTTTAAACTATAACATATTTCAAAGAACTAAAATGAAATATGAAAAGGGGTAAAAAACATATGTTATAGTTTAAACATATTAAAGGAGATTTTCTCCTTTAGAGGGATTTTGTTTGCTATTTTATGTAATTAGACTTATAAAATGTAAGTCTTTTTTGTTGTTTAATTTAAATAAAGATAGGAGGAATGTTATGAGAATATTTAAATTATATTTACCAATAGAACTATTTGATAGAATTAAATTAATGGCAGATTTCTACCAAATATCTATTTCTAAAATGATGACTCAATTATTGGAAATGGGTTATTTAGAAATGTTAAAAATTAATACTAAAGAATTAAGAAAGGAGACTGATAAATGAACTTTGACAAATATTTAAAAATCCCAATGTTTTTAGTTGATGATAAGAATATAGGACATAGTGGTAAATTGTTATATGCTAGACTGTTATTACTTACATATAAAGAAGGGTATTGTTATGCTGATAATAGTTACTTAGGTAATTTAATAGGAGTAGGATCTAGAAGAATAACTAAACTATTAAAAGAATTAGCAGATAATAATTATATAACTATGGAATATAAACATAAATTTCAAAGAAAAATTTACATTAACAAAGATAAATACACATCCGTTACTTTAGAAGAAATGTTCTAATTAATTGGATGTATATTTTACATTCAATGGATCTTTATATCCATAATAATATAATAAATAGAATATAAAAAATATTAATATTATATATTTATTATAAAATTATTTTATATATTTAAAAAGAGAAAGGAAGTTGATATATGCATGATAAAAAAATAATTTTAAACATAAATTTAAATAGGTGGTTTAAATATGGAAGGAGACTATTTGAATAATACTTCATTTAAAGATCTTATTTTAAAATATCTTATTGAGGAGATAATAAAAGAAACAAAAGGAGAATCATCTAATCAATGATTTGCATATTTCGTTTTATGATGCTATCATGGATGAGTCTTAATACCCGATTAAAAGAAGGAGGTAAAAGTGTATAATAAATCGGGAATAGATTTCAATGTAGGAATCTATATAAGATTATCTCAAGAAGATAAAGATAAAGATAAAAAATATGAATCTGATAGTGAAAGTGTAATTAACCAAAGAGAATTATTAACTAATTATGTTAAAAATAATAATTTTAACTTAATAGGAGAATATGTTGATGATGGATATTCTGGTACTGATTTTGAAAGACCTGGTTTTCAAAAATTAATTGATGATATAAAAAGTAAAAAGATTAATTGTGTAATAGTAAAAGATTTATCAAGGTTAGGTAGAGATCATGTTATGACGGGATACTATATGGAATCATATTTTCCTGAGAATAATATAAGGTTTATATCTATATTGGAATCATACGATAGTTTTAAAAATCAAGCTAGCAATGATTCTTCAACGTTTATAATTGCATGTAATGATTATTATAGTAAACAAAATTCTATTAAAATTAGAAATGTATTAAATGAAAAAAGAAAAAGCGGTAAATTTGTAGGAAGTTTACCATGTTTTGGATATATGAGAGATCCTGAAGATAAGGGACATTTAATACCAAATCCAGAAACTGCTCCTATTGTTAAACAAATATTTGAATGGAGAAAAAATGGTATTGGTCCATCTAGAATAGTTACTATGCTAAACGAAAAAGGATATCCAACACCTAGTGGATACAAAAAAACAAATTATTCTACTAGACTAATAGTAAGAGATACATGGAACATTTCTTCTGTAAAAAAGATATTAAGTAATAGAATATATACTGGAGATATGGTTCAACATACTCAAACTAAAGTTAATTATAAATCCAAGAAAAAAATCACACTAGACCAAAGTATGTGGATGATAGTAGAAAATACTCATGAACCATTAGTTGATAAAGAAACATTTGAATATATTTCTAGTCTAATAAAACAAAATAAAAAGGATGTTAGACCTAAAAACAGAAGAATAATTAGGGATTTAGAAGGACTTCTATTTTGTAAAGAGTGTGGTAACAGATTAAGTGTTTTATATAGAAAAAATTTAGATTACTGGAGTGTTAATTGCAATAGGTACTCTAGAGATCCACTAAGGAAAAGATGTGAGCCACACTTCTTTCCTTATAATTATTTAGAAGATCAAATAGTAGAAAAAATAAAATCAAATATAAAGATAAAAATTGAAAATTTAAATATAGAAGAATTAAATAAGAAAGTTGCTAGTGAAGTACGAAAGCAAACTAAAGATATAAATAAAAATATAAGTTCTTTAATGAGTGAAAAAGAACAGATAACAAGTAGATTAACTTCTTTATATGAAGATAAATATAATGGCATTATTAATGCTGATACTTATATGGAATTAGCAAAACCCTTTGAAGAAAAGTTACACCAAATTAATGAAAGCATTAACAATGATAAGATAAGAGAATATGAAATAAAAAATAAATTGAAAGAATTACCTGATTATACCAAAAAAATAAAAAAGCTATTAGATTTAAATAAGCCTAGAAAAGAATTAATACATACATTAGTAGATAAAATAGTGATAGATAAAAATAGAATTATAACGATTAAATATAAATATGGTGTGATACCAGATTGTACGTTTGAATATCAAAATTTAAACTTAGCTCGTAACCCTTATGGTAGAAAAGGAAAGAATCAATATTATAAATGATTTATTACTATTAATTTAGTGATTTTTTTATATAACTAATTTGGTATTTTCGACTTTTGGGTTTATAATGAATTTAATCAAAGGAAAGGAGGAGTACTATGAATCGAGAATATAATGAGAATATGAATAAAGTTCTTATTGATGGATTAAAAATATACTTAGAATCACATCTAAATGAAAAAGATAAAAAGGTATATAAAGCAGTGGAATCTTCAGTTAATTTTTTAGAGTCAACAACAAAATTAACTCCAGAAGAAGCGAGAGAATATCAAGATATTATAATAAAAATAGTAGGTATTGATGTTATTCAAAGGGTTTTTAATAATGTAACAACTGGTAGTATACGATGAACGAGCTAATCTTGTGGTGGGGAAGGAGCAGAAGTTATTTATGCTTTACGTAATAATTCTACTTTAGCTCAGTCTATCTTAGAAGAGATAGGTAGTGAAGGACAAATTATGCGTAAATATTATCAAAGAAGACTTCCCGAAGATCCATCTAAAGATTATTATTACATCATTAGAGAGACTGCTCCTATGCAATCTTTACTTGTAGAATATGGCTTTATTGATAATGCTAATGATAGAGTTAAACTACAAAATGATTTATTAAATTATGTGGAAGCAGTAGTTAGAGCGATTGCACAGTATGCCGGTGTTCCTTATACTCCACCTGAAGGAAGTGGTACTAACTTTTATACTGTAGTTAAAGGTGATAGTCTTTGGAGTATAGCTCGTAAATTTGGTGTTACAGTACAACAGTTAAGAGATGCTAATAACTTAACTAGTGATACTCTTACTGTTGGTCAACTTCTTAGAATTCCTACTAGTGGTGGTACTGATAATGGAACTGGAGGTAATGTTACTTATACTGTTCAAAGAGGAGATAGTCTTTGGAGTATTGCAAGTCGTTATGGAATAAGTGTTAATGATTTAAGACGAGCTAACAATTTAACTAGCGATACTTTAAGTATAGGACAAGTTTTAATTATTCCTGGTGTTGGTAATGGTAATGAAGATAATGATAATATAACAGGGCCTTCTACTACTTATACAGTACAAAGAGGAGATAGTTTATGGAGTATTGCTAATCGTTTTGGTGTAACCATACAACAATTAAGAGATGCTAATAACCTTACTAGTGATACTTTAAGTATAGGGCAAGTCTTAACTATACCTGGTGTTAGTGGAGAAGATGATGGTGAGAGTGATAATGATGGTGCAGTGTTCTATTACACAGTTGAACGAGGTGATAGTCTTTGGAGTATAGCTCGTAAATTTGGTATTACGGTACAAGAGATAAGAGATGCTAATGATTTAGTTAGTGATACTTTAAGTGTAGGACAATCTTTAATAATACCTGGTCTTAGTGCAGGTGATGATTTAGAAGATGATAATAATAATGAAACTAATCCTTCTACTTATACAGTTCAATCAGGTGACAGTCTATGGAGTATTGCTAATAAATTTGGAGTTACTGTTAATGATTTAAAGAATGCTAATGGATTAACATCTAATCTTCTTTCTATAGGGCAAGTATTAATTATTCCTAGTTCTAGTACTAATAATCCAACTAATCCTAGTTATACAACATACACAGTACAAAGAGGAGATAGTCTTTGGAGTATAGCTAATCGTTTTAGAATTACTGTTGATGCTATTAAGACGTTAAACAATTTGACATCTAATTTACTTTCTGTTGGTCAAGTATTACAAATACCTAATAATTGATGTAAAAATCAGTAAAAACCATTGATTTAGAAAGGCTTTCATGCTATCCTTAATATGTAAGCAAGATAAATGCTTAATTATATAGGAGGTTTTATAAATGAAAAAAGTAGAATTAGTAGAAGCTGTTGCTGAAAAAGCTGGATTAACTAAAGCTGATGCAACTCGTGCTATTGATGCATTCTGTGAAACTGTTACTGAAACATTAGCTAAAGGAGATAAAATCCCACTAGTTGGATTTGGTACATTTAGTGTTTCTAAAAGAGCTGCACGTGAAGGACGTAATCCTAGAACTGGTGAGACTGTTACAATTGCAGCTAGAAATGCCGTTTCATTTAAAGCAGGATCTGCTCTTAAAGATGCAGTAAACGAATAAGCCAGAAATGGCTTTTTTTCTTTATGTTAAACTATTTAATTTTTATTAATGGTTTTACCTTTATTATTTATGGAGTAGATAAATTTCTTGCTGTTAAACACTATTATAGAATTAGTCAAAAACTTTTATATATAGTTAGTATACTTGGAGGAGCTTTAGGAGCACTTTTAGGAATGTTTTGTTTTAGACATAAGACCTTAAAATTAAGATTTTATTTTGTTAATATTATATCTTTGATACTATGGATTATAATATTATTTAAAGATTCTATATAATAAATTAACTTTATGGAGTAATATCATTTACTTTAAAAAAGATTGATTAAATGGTACAATATATGTAGAAAAGGTTGGGATAAAACAATGTTAGAAACTGCTTTAAAAGTTTTAAATATAATAGAAGATTATTCTTATGAAGCATATATTGTAGGGGGATTTGTGCGGGATTATATAATGGGTATTAAATCTAATGATGTTGATATTACTACTAATGCTAGACCTAAAGATTTAATTAAAATATTTCCTAATGCTAATATTGATAATGCTATGTATGGTAGTATTACTGTTTATATAAATAATATTAGGTTTGAAATAACTACTTATAGGTCAGAAGGTAATTATTTAGATAATAGACATCCTGATACTGTTGATTATGTTGATGATTTAAAGATAGATATTAAAAGACGTGATTTTACTGTTAATGCAATTTGTATGGATAAGTATGGAAAGATTGTTGATTTATTTAATTTTAGAGATGATATAGATGAAAAAACTATTAAGACTGTTATTAATCCATTAACATCTTTTAAAATAGATTCTCTTAGAATTTTAAGAGCGGTAAGGTTTGCAACTACACTTGATTTTAATCTTTCTTTAGAGGTTAAAGAGGCGATTAGGCAGTCAAAGTATTTACTTGAAGATTTATCTATTAATAGAAAAAAGGAAGAGTTAGATAAGATATTTAGTAGTCCTAATATAGAAAAAGGAATTAGTTTAATAAAAGAGTTAGATTTAGTTGATATTTTATATTTAAAGAATATTAATAAAGTAAAAAAGTGTAGTCAAGTAATTGGAGTATGGACAGTTTTAAAAGTTGATGATATTTATCCTTTTACAAGAAATGAATTAAAATTAATGAAAGATATTAGGATATCTATTAAGAATAATCCACTTGCTTTTGAAACTTTATATTATTATGATTTATATCCATGTATAGTAGCAGGTGAGATAATGGGGATTTCTAAAAAAGAGATTATGGATATATATGAGAAGATGCCTATACATAAAAGAAGTGATATTGTTATTGATAGTTATGATCTAATTAACTATTTAAATATAGAAGATAGTACAATTATAAGTAAGTTATGGGAAGAAATAGAGGTTAGTATTCTTAATTTTAAGGTAAAAAATGATAAAGAAGTTCTTTTAAATTTTGCTAAGAAGATATATACTAGTATTAATTCTGTTAAGGAGGATGCTAATGAAACAGAAACAACTGGTTAGTTTATTAGAAAATAAAAGTATAGTAGTACCTCTTCTTTTTTTTAAAGAGTATAAGAAGTTAAATATAAGTTTAGAAGAGTTTATGTTTTTAATGTATTTAAAGGATAAAGGTGATACTTTTACATTTGATCCTAAAAAGATTAGTGAAGAGTTAGGTATGAGTATGAAAGATATTTTAAGCTTTATATCATCTCTTACTGATAAAAAGTTGCTTTTAATAAATACATTTAAAAATGAAAAAGGTATTGTAGAAGAGAAAATAGATATTTCTTTATTTTATGAAAAAGTTGTATCTATTATTTGTGATGACGTAGTATTAGAAAATAAAGAAGAAGTAGATAGTAGTATTTTTTCTAGTATTGAAAAAGAATTTGGTAGAACATTAAATTCTAGTGAGATTGAGTTTATTAAAGCTTGGGCTAGTACTTTTGATACTGGTGTTATTATTGAAGCGGTAAAAGAAGCGGTATTAAATGGAGTATCTAGTATTCGTTATATAGATAAGATTTTATATGAATGGGATAAAAAGGGTATTAAGACTAGTAAAGATGTTAGACATTTTCTTGATAATAAAAATAAGGAGATCAAAGAACCAGTAGAGGTTTTTGATTATGATTGGTTTGATGATGATGAATAGAGTAGAGATTATAGAAGATTATTTAGATGAATTATTTAAAGAGCCTAAATGTGAACTTAATTATAATAATGATTATGAATTACTTATTGCGATTGTACTTAGTGCACAAACTACTGATAAGAGGGTTAATAGTGTAACATCAATATTGTTTGATAATTATGATAGTCTAGATAAGTTAATGAATACTGATATTAAGGATATTGAAAATATTTTGAGGCCTCTTGGATCTTTTAGAAAAAAAGCTTTATATGTTAAAGAAATTGCTAGTACTTTAGTAGTTGATTATGATGGTAAAGTGCCAATTAAAAGAAAAGAATTAGAGGCAATGCCTGGAGTTGGAAGAAAGACTGTTAATGTGTTTTTAGGTGAGTTTTATAATGTTCCTCTTATTGCTGTTGATACTCATGTAGAAAGGGTTTCTAAGAGATTAGGACTTGCTAAAGATAATGATGATGTAAGAGGAGTAGAGGAGAAGTTAAAACGAAAGTTTAAAAGAGAGGATTGGGCTAAAAGACATTTACAACTTGTTTTATTTGGTAGATATCATTGTAAAGCGATTAGTCCTAACTGTGATAATTGTAAATTAAATAATATATGTAAATATAAAAAAGGGAGCTAGATGTTAGCTTCCTTTTTTAGGGTTCTGGAGTAGGAGTTCCTCCATCTCCACCGCCTGGAGGGGTAGTATTTGTTCCTGTAACAGTAACAGTAATACTTCCGGTTTCTTTAGTTTCTCCATCATATGTAAATCTATATTTTAGTGTATAGGTATTAGGCGTTGAAATTATACCTGATGATGTGTCAACATTTGGAGAAATACTTGCTAAGGTCCAATTACTTGTTTCACTTGTTACATCTGTTGAACCATTATAAACGGTTACATAATTTGTTATATCACTAATATTAAATGTTTCAACATTTATAGTACTAGCGGTAATTTTTAAGTTTGCACTTTGTTTTTCTAAGGTGTAGGTAGCAGCTTCACTATTTAAACCATCATATTTTTTAAAGGTTGCAACTACTTTATAAGTACCATAAGGATTGCTTGGATTATTAATAGTATAACTTGTGTTAGTAGTGAATCCTAATAATGTATTATTAAAGTATACGTTATATCCAAAGTCACCATATGATGAATCTGTATTACCTGGATTAACTGCATTCCATGATAGTTTAACATTACCGTTAGAATATGTTGCAGTTAAACCTGTAGGTGTTGCTAAATTACTTGTTTCAGCATTACCTGTTGGTTCATGGTCTTTTTTGAAGTATTCATAAATTGTACTTCCTGAGTATCCTGTTCCAGCTACTCTTGCTGTAGAGCTTCCTGATACTAAAGGTACTCTAACAACACTATCAGGCATTGTAAATTCTTCTTTATTATCTTCAAATACTTCATTAGCAATGGCTGTAAATAATCTATCACGTTGAACAGTTCCAGCTAGGTTGTGAAAGTAGTAACCTTGAGCAACAGATTCAGCGTTGGTATCTTTATATCCATACCACATAGCTATTGTTGTTTTTGTTGTATATCCTACAACCCAAGAGTCTCTAATTGCATCATCAGCCATACCTAATTTTTTACGGTAGTTTTCATCAAAGTTAGTAGTACCAGTTTTCATAGCAACATTCTCCATAGCACCACCACCAGTTATACTAGTGTCATCTAATATACTTGTAATCATGTATGCAGTTGAATCTTCCATAGCTTTAGTTTTTTCACTTTCATGGGTATATTCTTCACCTGTATTAGTAATAATTATTTTATTAACGGAGTATGGTTCATTGTAATATCCTCCATTAGAGAAAGCAGAGTATGCAGCAGCCATTTGTAAAGGATTTACACCGTCGAATGCTCCTAAAGCATGAGCTTCATGTATTTTTCCGTTATCTATTTCTGGTTTTATACCTAATTTTTGAACGAACTCTAATATTTTAGAATTATCTACTTGTTGGAATGCCTTTAATGCTGGAATATTTCTTGATAATGATAATGCTCTTCTTGTTGTCATATTACCCATAAATTTACCATCCCAGTTATTTATTTCTTGACCTGTGCTATATGAGTAAGGTTCATCTACAAACATTTTGTAATTATCATTACCATCATTATATCCAAATGTAGAAGCATTATTATATTCAATTAGTGGTCCATAATCAAATAATGGTTTAGCGGTTGAACCAGGTTGTCTTACCATATCTGTAGCATAGTTGAATTGATTAACTCCAGTTTTATTTCTACCTGCACCAATTGCTAGTATTTTTCCTGTTTCACTATCTAGGACAGCTACTCCGCTTTGAATTACATCATTAATCCAACTGTAACTTTCTCCATTCATTACTCTATTTAGTCCATCTTGTTTTTCAGTATCTAGATTAGTATATATTTTCATTGGTGTTGTATATGGGTTTTTTCCTACTTTTTCTTGTACTTCTGCAACAACTGTATCAATATATCCTTGATATTCACTATTTCCACTTGTATCTGCTGAAGCATTGTAGTTAACTAAGCTTTCAATACTAATCGAACTAGCTAGCTCTTTTTCTTCTTCAGTAATATATCCGTGACGTTCCATTAAATATAAAACAGTATCACGTCTTTTTGTAGCAGCTTCTAAGTTTTCTTCTTCTGTTGGGCGATAGGCATTAGGTGCTTGGAACATTCCTGCTATTATACTTGCTTCTGCTAAGTTTAAATCTTGTACATCTTTATTAAAGTATACTCTAGCAGCTTGACTAACACCATAGACATTACCACCTAAGTTATGATTATTAACATAAAATTCTATTATTTGCTCTTTAGTGTAATTTTTTTCTAACTTAAAGATAGATAAATAAATATCTTGGAACTTTCTAATAACTCCATCAATTCCTGTAGCGATACTAGATGTTAAACTATTTTTAACAACTTGCATTGATAGAGTAGAAGCTCCACCAGCATCTGAGTTACCAAACACTTGACCAATTGATGCTCTTAGAAAACGTGGAGCATCAAAACCGTTGTGTTGGAAGAATCTTGAATCTTCTGTAGCGATTATAGCATCTACTAATACTTCTGGTAATTCTTCATATGTTACTTTATCACGCATTTCACTACCTAATTTTGCAAACTCATCACCGTTTATATCATACAAAACGGTTGGTTCACTACTATCAAGTTTTTCAGCATCAAATTTAGGATTAGCAGATATTGCTATATATATCATAAAGATAATACCTGCTAGCATTACTAATATGCCAATAGATAAGATTATAATCAAAATAGTATTAACTATCTTTTTCTTCTTTGGCTTATTTTTAACACTATCTACTAATTTTGCAACTCCTGCTATTATTAGTATTCCAACGCCCATAAAAGCGGTGAATAATAATCCAAGAACAAAGTATCCTACAATCATTAAAATAACAAACATAATTGCAAACACTATGAAGAGATTATTATTCTTTTTGTTTCTTTTTGTTTTATTTTTTGCCATTATCTTTTACCTCCAAAAATTCATCTACTACTGTTAAGTAGTTAAGCCTAGGGTGATATTTTTCTTTTAATAGATATCCTTTTTTGTCAAAAAAATTTAAAGGAATAGATTTTCTATCATTATCTTTAGTAAAAGAAAAAAGGTCCTCTGCTTTTAATAGATATGTTTTATTTAGTACAGTAAAACGTACAATTATAAAGCCGATTCCCCCATGCCTTGTGATATTTTCTAGATGTTTTAATTGGTGTTTATGAATATTTGCTAGTGGGAAAGAAGTTTTATTTTTAGTTTCTTTTGCTTCAAAATCAATATAATAACCTTTATATATACCATTATAGTCAGTAGTTGATGGTTCCATATAGAAAGCTTCTTTAATAGTAGAAGTTCTATCTTTCCTAAAGTCAACTTTTGTAACTTTTATGGGAGTAGGTTTTTTATATATATATGCAATGTCTTTTTCTCTATAGTAATTATTTGTTTCATTTATATCATCTTCTAAAGTCATACCACGGTGTGAATAGTTAATTAGTTGATTATGACTTTTTTTTATCCCAGTAGGATAATTCATCTTTATCACCTATTAGTAATTATACTATATATTTATGGAAATATCTATAATATTTATCCAATTTTCTTTTGGTATGTTTTGTTTTTATCATCATTTTGTCTTTTTATTTCATATGGTTTTACATTAAGTTCTCTTATAGCATTACATTTATTAATACATTTAGTTATAAAAGGTATCCTTTTTTCGATGTAGTTAGTAATAGTTATATATGATTTTTCTAATATTAGGAACTCTTTTATACAGTCTTTAGCATACTCCATACTATCATCTTTTATTTTTACTTTATTATTTTCATCTTTATAAAAAGAAAAGTTT
This sequence comes from uncultured Bacilli bacterium, assembly GCA_944331955.1. Lineage (GTDB taxonomy): Bacteria > Bacillota_I > Bacilli_A > RF39 > UBA660 > Onthousia. The sequence goes on along the minus strand of CALVIY010000028.1, from coordinate 3,870 downwards.
TCATGTTCATATTCAACATTTTGGTCAATATAGTCTTTTATGCTATGACTTTCACTATAATTTTTGTCTTTGATAGTTATTCTTTCTATATTTATTTCATCTTCATTTATTTCATATATGTGTTTTTTATTTTTATCATCTATTAACTTTATTATAAATTGGTCGTTATTATTTTCATCAATATTATGTCTCATAATAAAGTCATATTCATCTTTTTCTACATTACCAATTAATAAATGATCTAAGTAAAGTTTATTTTCGTTATTCTTATTAATACTGAAAGCCCAATTTTTTCCTTTAAAACGAATACGCTTACTATTATTTAAGTCATTAAAAACTTTCATTTTCTCACTTTTATTTTTATTATTGTCTATTAGGACAAACCAACCATTTTCTATAGTTGGTCTATAACCTTTAACCATAAAAAAGTTTACTAGCTCTTCATCATTTAAAAACTCGTTAATTTTTCCCATTATATCCATAATTAATGCCTCCTTAAAATTTGCTTATTATTATACTACTATTTATTGTATTGTCAAAGAATTTCTTCTTTTGTCGAAAAAGTTGTTAATTTTAGTTTCTTATATTAAGATATAGAAAACTTGAGGTGATTTTTATGAATAATAATGATGTAATTTTACTCTTATCTAATATTAATGCTAAAATAAGTGAGGCTTTAATGTTAAGAGATGCAGAAGTTCTTTTAGAAAAGATTGACAAAAACCCTAATATTTTCTAAAATAAGAGTGTAAAGGGATTGGTGATTTAGATGTATCAGAATAAAATAACATTAACGCCACAAGAAATTTTAGAGAAAGATTTTAAGATTGATACAAGAGGATATCGTCTTAAGGAAGTTGATCAGTTTCTTGATGTTATAATAGGTGATTATGAACAATTTTTTACAATTATTGATAGTTTAGAAAAAGAAAAAGCTGAGTTATTAAGAGAGATAATGGCTTTAAAGCAGGATCTTAGAAATGCTAAAATGAATGTAGAAATTGCTAGAAAGAATACTGATACAACTGAAGTTAGTAATCTTGATATTCTAAGAAGACTTAGTCAACTTGAAAAAGAAGTTTACGGTAAAGATAATGATTAGTATTTTAGACAAGTGCTGGGATTAATTCCTAGAGGAAAGTCCATGCTCACACAATCTGCGATGGTTGTAGTGTTCGTGCTTAAGGAAAAAATAACTTAAGGTAGTGTTTTAACACTAACGGCGTAGGTTTTACCTAAGGATTTTCTATGGTAAGCCTTCTAAAGTGCCACAGAGACGAGTGCCTAGGAAACTTGGCAGTGAAACGCGGTAAACCCCACGAGTGAGAAACCCAAATTATGGTAGGGGAGCTTTAAAAAAAAGAAATGAATTTTTTTAAGGACTAGAAATAGTAGATAAATACTTGTCACCTAGAAATAGGTACAGAACATGGCTTATTAAATATTAATTGTTGTTAAAGAAAGGAAATCTATGAAAGAGTTAGGATATTATCTTCAAGATACAAGAAGAAGTAATGGTGTTAGTTTAGAAGAAGCTGCAACTGATTTGAATGTTGATGTTTCATATCTTGAGAATATTGAGAGTGCTAATGTAAGAGCTTTTAAAGATGTTTATTATATGAGAGAGCTTATTAAAGAGTATGCTAAATATTTGGGCCTTAAAGAAGATAAAATACAAGATGAGTTTAATGATTTTTTATTTGAACATACTTCTAAGATTTCTTTAGAAGATATAAGAAGTGCTCAAAAGAAAAAAGAAGAGGAAGAAAGGCAAGAAAATACTAAAAAAATTCAGTCCCCTTATACAAAAGAATATAAAAGAAAAGTAAAGAAAATGCCATTTGTAATAATTGGTTCTATTTTTATATTAGCTGTTGTTATTGCTATTATTGTGATTGAGACTATAAATAAGGAACCTGCTATTACAAGTGAATTGAAAGGAATAGAGGTTTATGAATACACCTACTAAGTTAACTGTTTTAAGAATTATTTTAACTATTGTAATGATTATTATTTTAATATTTCCATTTTACCTTGTAGGATTTAGTTTTCCACAAATTGAAGTTGGGGGTATATATATTAAGCTTGAATATATAATTGCTGGTGTTATCTTTATGATTGCTAGTTTTACTGATTTCTTAGATGGATATTTAGCTAGAAAGAATAATGAGGTTACTGATTTAGGTAAGATGCTTGATGCGATAGCGGATAAAACTTTAGTAAATAGTGCTTTAATTATACTTGCTTATAAGGGATTTATTCCTGTAGCTGTTCCTGTTATTATTATATTTAGAGATACTATTGTTGATGCTATTAAGATGCAAGCTTCAAGTAAAGGTAAAGTTGTGGCAGCGATTAAGTCTGGTAAGATTAAAACTGCTTCAATGATGGTAGGTTTAGTTTTAACATTTTTCTATAATTTACCATTTGAATTATGGAATATTAGAGTTGCTGAATTTTTAGTTTATTTTGCAACTATTATGTCAATAATTTCAATGATTGAGTATTTCAATCTTAATAAGAAACTTATATTAGGACCAAAAGAAGATTAAATTTGGTTCTTTTTTTTTCTTGATTTTTAATTTCTTCTAAGGGAATTTTAAAAATTTTGGATGTTTTTATCTTAATTAACGAAATATCGCAAACGGTTGTTCGAAAAAAAGCTTGACAATTTTATTTTAACTTTATAAAATGGTATTGTAATTAATTTGAGGAGGAAGTTATGAGTAAAATGACTAATAAGGTTAATAAAGATAAAAATTTAGAAGCGGTTTTAGCGGATATAGAAAAACAATTTGGTAAAGGTGCTGTTATGAGACTTGGTGATAATCCACATATGAAGATGGATGTTGTATCTAGTGGATGCTTAAGTCTTGATATTGCTCTTGGTATTGGTGGTTATCCTAAGGGAAGAATTATAGAGATATATGGTCCTGAATCTAGTGGTAAAACTACTTTTGCTTTACAAGCGATTGCAGAAGTTCAAAAGCAAGGAGGAAGAGCGGCTTTTATTGATGCTGAGCATGCACTTGATCCTGTTTATGCTAAAAGACTTGGTGTTAATACTAATGAACTTATTTTATCGCAACCAGATACTGGAGAACAAGCTTTAGAAATATGTGAGGCTTTAGTTAGAAGTGAAGCGGTTAGTATTATTGTAATTGATTCAGTAGCAGCACTTGTTCCCCAAGCAGAAATTGATGGTGAGATGGGAGACTCTCATGTTGGATTACAAGCAAGACTTATGTCACAAGCTTTACGTAAGTTAAGTGGTACTATTAATAAGACTAATACTATTGCAATTTTTATTAATCAATTAAGAGAAAAAGTTGGTGTTATGTTTGGTAATCCTGAAACTACTCCTGGTGGTAGAGCTTTAAAGTTTTATTCTACTATTAGACTTGATATTAGACGTAATGAGCAGTTAAAAATTGGAGATAAAGTTATGGGTAATAAAACGACTGTTAAAGTTGTTAAAAATAAAGTTGCACCTCCATTTAAAAGTGCTGTTGTAGATATTATGTATGGTGAAGGAATATCAAAAGAAGGAGAACTTATTGATTTAGGTAGTGAAGCAGGTATAATTGAAAAGACTGGATCATGGTATTCTTATAATGGGGAGAAACTTGGACAAGGTAAAGAGAATGTTAAGTTATTACTTAAAGAAAAATATGAATTAAGAGATGAAATAGAAGAAAAAGTAAGAGATTATTATGGTATTAATTTAAATAAACAAGCTGAAGAATAAAGAAAAGAAGTCATTTGACTTCTTTTAAAATTTTATAGATTTATCTTTTTGTGATTAATTAGTTAAAATGTCTCGTTTTAATTTTCAAAAATAAGTAAAAATGTCCCACTAAATATAAATAT
>CALVIY010000027.1 GCA_944331955.1 uncultured Bacilli bacterium | reverse complement strand
TACCTCCTTGCATTCTTATTATACCATTAAATATATAATTTCATTAAAAAAAATACTATTCTTGACAGTATTTTTTATTATTAATATTTGATATTTTATAATATTTATTATAAGGCATTTTTAAATTTAACTTTTTTTGTTTAAATCCACCATCATATAGTCTTTTATCTTCATTAGGTACTAAAAGACTTTGAATATATTCTTTGATATCTTTATCATCTTCTCTTTCTAAAATACTTTGTAATTCTTCAGTTGTTCTTTTCCTAACTTTTCCTTCTCCATCTTGATAATATTCTATTATTAATTGCGGACAACTACACCATTCTGGGTTATCTCTAATTAAAAAGTCAAAAGCTTCTTCAAAATCCATAAAAAAATTATTAAATTTTAAACCATTTCTAAAGTCACGAAGATAATTGTGATATTGGATTCTATTATTAGCAGAAATATTAAGTAGTTTTAGATCATCTTCTCTAGTTAAAGTTATATTCATATACTCTATTACTTTTCTAAATAATTCTACACCTTCGATGTTAGCTAGCTTTTCTTCAGAATTAAACTTATAATTATCACTATAATAATCATATTTAAAAATAGGTGCAGCAGTTTCAGCATCATGTCGTATTAATGTTTCTTTAGCAACTCTTACTGTATTTTTATTTATTATTTCCGCATTCAAGTTAGTATCATACTTAAAATGTATAAGCTCGTGACAAGGAGTAAAGAAGTCCAAAGTATTTCCTTTAAAAATATTCCATGGTATAGTTTCATCTAATCTAATCGTATTATAATGATAATCTCCATTCGTATTATCTTTAAAATCAACTATTTTAACTTTTGGCTCTTTTCCTCTATAATCAGCAAAGCTCATTTTTATTAAATAGTTTCTCATAATCTCTTCAATAAAATTTGTTAATACTTCTTTAAATTCATCATATGAAATAATAGGCTTCAAATTATCTTTATTTACATAGTGATATGAAAATACTTTAGATAGTATTTGAAAGTTTTTAGATTCTTTTATTTCTTCAGTTATTAAGTCCACTCCTAACACCCCTTTAGTGAGGCTTATTATACCAAAAAATCATAAAAAAATCAAGCATAAATGCTTGTAATGATAATAGTTGCAACTAAAGCGATTAGAAATAGTACTAGACTAGTTACCCATACTTTCTTTTGTTTCTTTTTATAGCCTAATAAAAATAAAGCGATTAAAGCAATATAAAGAATTGCAAATAAAACTATCATACCAATTCTCATTAATAACACCTTCTATTCTATAAGTATTATATCAATGTTTTTATAGAGATACAATTGCTAAAATTCATTTAAAACAATTTTGTTTTTTTAATGTACCTAAAGATATTACGTAATTTTCTTTTGATAATAAACTGAATATTCTAATAAATTATGCTTATTATAAAAAGAAACTGCTGGTGTATTTTTGGGAAAAGCCAATACTCTAATATATTTAGCATTTTGCTTTGCTACTTCATCTTGAAATGCTAAAAACAACAAATCTCCGATACCTTTTCTGCGATATTTTTTATCAACACAAATATGATTAAGAAAAGCAACTTTATCATAATATACTATGGAAGGTTCCATTACTTCTCCATCAATAAAACCCACTACTTGATTATTATTTTCTTCACAAACTAACAAGATATAGTTTTCATCCTTAATTTGTTTTTTTATTTTTTTCTTACCTTCATCAGTATCAAAGGCATGAGGCTTTAAATTAGAATCAAAAGATATTTCAGTGTCTTCAATTTGTAGATGTAAATCCAAAAGGTCTTCAAAATCATTAATATTTGCTTTTCTAATAATCATAATTTTTATCTCCTTATTATATTAATGTTATAGTTTGTGCATTTATTTTACATTTTGGCTCATTTTCATTTTACATTTTGGCTGGTTTTTATTTTTTATATTTTAATTGTATTTTTCTTTCTAATTATTAAATCGTAATAAATAACCATCAGGGTCCTTTATTAAAAACTCTTTATCTAAATAAGTTTTACCATTAACATCATATTCATTTATCATTATTTCTTTAAAGAAGATTATATTTTTATTAACTAAATTTTGATAATAGTTATCTATATCACTTACAGTCATACTTATATTGATACCTCTACCAAAAGGATACTCTAACTCTCCTGTATTCCAGTTATCATTAATTTCTTCTATCATTAATTGATTACCTTCTAGTTCTAAAAAGGCAAACTTATCTTCTTTTCTTTCATACATTATTTTAAATCCTAGATTAAGGTAAAACTCTTTACTTTTATCTATATTAGTTACACTTAATTCTGGTATTAATTTGTTAAATTTCATAATAATTTCCTTCCTTTGTTACAATTATATCATTTACTAGACTATAATAATAACTTATTTTCTTATTAAGAATAAACTATATTGGAAAGGAGAATTGCTATGTTTGGAGAATCTTGCAATAATAATGCTCATCCACGTTGTCGTTTCTGTTATGTTCAAGGACCTACTGGTCCTACTGGTCCTGCTGGAGGTCCTACAGGCTCAACTGGGCCAACAGGTCCTACAGGACCTACTGGGGCGACTGGAATGACAGGTCCTACCGGTCCAACAGGGCCAACTGGTTCTACGGGAGCGACTGGAATGACAGGTGCTACACCAAATCTTACTATAGGTACTGTTACAACAGGGGCACCAGGAAGTACTGCTACTGCTAGTATAACAGGAACTGCTCCTAACTTTGTTTTAAGTTTAAGTATCCCACAAGGACCAACTGGCCCTACAGGAGTTAGTGGTCCTACAGGAGTTAGTGGGGCAACTGGTATTACTGGACCTACTGGAGCAACAGGAGCTACAGGACCAACTGGTCCAACGGGTGCGACAGGTCCTACCGGTCCTACAGGTTCTAGTGATTCATAATACTTGAAAAGAAGTTTAATCACCATTTTAAACTTCTTTTTTTACTATATTATTTGTTTTCTAATTGTTCAAGTATTTCAAAAGTGTTTTCTTGTTTATACTTAATAAATTTATCATCATTTTTAATATTTTCAATTAAAAGCTTTATTTCCTCACTATTAGTCCTATATAAATAATAGTATCTTTTATCTCCGATTTTCAAGTTACCATATTTATCAATAGTATAACAATCTTTATAATTTTTTATATTATTAAATTCTTCTTCTGTATAAATATACTGATAATTATTTTTCCCTTTATTTATTTTTTCTAAATCTTTATATGTAACCTTGTAATCTTTAATTATTTTTTTAAATACTTGATAAATATATTCAGAATTATTGTATCTTTTATTACCTATTCTATTTATTTCATTTCCTCTTTTTACATAATTATTAATAAAACTTGTATCTTTGTCCTTAAAAAACGAATCATTTTTACTATTTAAATATTTAATATTAGAAAAAAATACTCTTATAATTTCTTTATGCCATTCATTATTACTAGAACTATTATATATTTCTTGTATATAATAATTTAAATCATCTTTTAAATTATTTTCTATTTTTTTAAATAAATTACGAGTTAACTTAGCATTTTCTTCTGTAACTGGAATATTATATATACCATCACGATATAAAATATTAAAAGTTCTTAAATAATCTTCTATTTTAAGAGGAACTTTTCTTGTAATTTTAGATGAAAGTTCTGAATATAAGTTATCTATTAAATCTTGATATGAATAAAGTTCATATGTATTCTTACAACTACAGTCTTTACCTTTTTTTCCATCAAGAGTTAAATATATGTATATTTTTCTATATTTTTTTAATTCTTTATTACCTTCTAATTTTTCATAATATGTTTTTGTTTGGTTAGAATGTTCAGGACTTTCAAGTTTCGCTTCTATAAGAATAATAAAATATTTTTTTATATTTCCTTGTTTTATACCAAAAGTAATATATAAATCTGGAATATATTTGCCTATTTTTTTCCTAATATCTGGTTCTGAAAAATCAATAATATCATAATCTTCTGATAAATTAATACCTTCAAAATAATCTTCATTATTTTTTTTATCTTGCCTTTGATTTTCTTTTATAAACTTTAATAATTGTTTCATTGATTTAAGACCATATCCATAAATGTTATCTTTCTTTAATAGGGATGCCAAAAAGTTAGTATGAATATCTTCATAACGAAACAATCCTATCTGTTCTATAATACCAATGTCTAAATAGTAATTATAAAAGTCTTTCCATTCTTTACTTTCTAATATTTCTAATACTTTATTATCCATATCTATACCTCCGCCAATATTATAAGATATTTTGTTTTTTTTAACAATATAGAAAAAGAACAGCTTAAGCTGTACTAATTGAGAAGAAATATACCAATATTAAGGTAAGTTGCAAATAATAACCATATTAGATAAGGGATTTGTAAACAACCACTTATTTTATTATTCTTTAATAATTCTTTAATCATAGATATAACTAATATAAGTAATAAAATTATCCAAAAGAAAGCGGTAAAGTACATTCTTAAAACAAAGAAAATTATTGGCCAGAAGAAATTTACTAAAAGTTGTAATATGTATATTTGATTTAACTCCTTATCATTTTCTTTGTCTTTGGTAGCAATAAAGTAAGAGATTCCCATTAAAATATAAAGTATTGTCCAAACTATAGGAAATATATAGGATGGAGGGCTAAGTGGAGGTTTTATTATATCCCCGTAATTCATATAACCTGATATAATTAAGCCTACTAACACTCCTCCTACTATTGGTAATAAACTATAAATTATTCTTTTTATCATAAGGCCTCCTTAATACATTTATATGCAACTATTACTTTTTTATAAGTTTTTCATAAAATATAAAGAGGTGTATTTATGAGTAAATATAAAGTATGTGTTTATACTATATGTCTAAATGAAGAGAAATTTGTTGATAGATGGTATGAATCTATGAAGGAAGCTGATGAGATTTATGTTCTTGATACAGGTTCTACCGATAATACGGTAGAAAAACTAAAAGAAAAAGGAGTTCACGTAGAGGTTAAAAAAATAGAGCCTTGGAGATTTGATGTGGCAAGAAATGAGTCTTTAAAATTAGTACCAGAAGATACTGATATTTGTGTATGTACTGATTTAGATGAGGTATTTTTACCTGGTTGGAGAGATGAGTTAGAGAAAGCTTGGCATGATAATACTACAAGACTTAGATATATTTATAACTGGTATTTAGATGAAAACGATAATCCTATAATAAGTTTTTATTATGAGAAGATTCATAAAAGATTAGGTTATTCTTGGTATCATCCAGTTCATGAGATATTAAAGTATGATGGGGTTGAAGCTTTTAATGTTACTGATAATATTATTTTAAATCATTATCCTGATAGAACTAAGTCTAGAAGTAGTTATCTTCCTTTACTTGAAATCTCCGTTAAAGAAGATCCTAATGATGATAGAAATATGCATTACTTAGGAAGAGAATACATGTATTATGGTAAATATAATGAAGCGATTGATACTTTAATTAGGCATTTAAGTTTAGAAAATGCTACTTGGAAAGATGAGCGATGTGCATCTATGAGATTTATTGGTAGATGTTATAAGTACTTAAAAAGATATGATGAAGCGAAAATGTGGCTAGAGAAAGCGATTAAGGAAGCGCCATATTTAAGAGATCCTTATATGGAAATGGCTTTACTTTGTTATGAATTAGATGATTATGACAATACTATTCATTATGTTAATCTTGCTTTAAATATAAAAAGTCATACTAAGAGCTATATAAATGAGACTTTTAGTTTTGATTATACACCATATGATTTACTAAGTATTTCTTACTATAATAAAGGAGAAATAAAGATTAGTAAGGTATTTTTAGAGAAAGCAATTAAAATGGAACCAAAAGATGCTAGACTTAATAATAATTTAAAGATAATTGATGAGAAATTAAAAGAAACTACTGAGTAAATTTTCAGTAGTTTCCTTTTTTATATTTTTCTATTTATTTTGTAGTTTACCTTTCATTCCTTTTAGACCATTTTGGGCAAAACCTTGTAATACGTTAGTATTGAATGAATGAGTTTTACTTTCACGTTTCTTATAGTCTTTAATAGCAATACTAATCATATCATCTAATAATTCAGTATAATCTTTTCCTTTAGGATCCCATAAATAGAAAGCAAGTGAACCTGGTATTGAATTAATCTCATTAACATATAACTTTTTAGCTTTATTATCAATTAACATATCAATACGAGCATTACCACTATTTCCTAAAACTTTAAATACTTTAACTGCTAACTCTTCTACTTCTTTTGTCATTTTATCTGTAAGGTCTGCTGGTATTTTTCTATCTGCTGAAGCCATACCTTTAGATCCTTTTAAAGGTGTCATTTTAGCTCCTAATTTACCTTTAACTTTACCACTACCAATATATTTTTCATCATAGGTTAAGAAAGCACTTTTAGATAATACTTCTTCAATAACACTTGTCTCACAATTTTCATAATTACCTAAAACAGATATATTAACTTCCATTAAGTTTTTAATTACTTCTTCTACTACAATCTTACTATCATAGTTCATAGCTTCTTCAATAGCTTTAATTAGTTCTTCTTTATTTTTAGCAACTCCTATTCCTATACTACTTCCAGTTGTTGCTGGTTTTACTATTACAGGATATTTAATTTTTTCTATTCTTGCTATTACTTCATCAGGATCACTTTTGTAATCTGTATCATAAAACCATGTATATTCTGGGATTGGAAGATTGTTAGCTTTAAAGATATCTCTCATATAAGCTTTATCTTGAGCGACAACGGCTGAATAAACATTAGGTCCAACATATGGAATACCTACTGTTTGTAAATATCCTTGTAGGACACCATCTTCAACATTAGTACCATGAGTAATTGGAAATACTACATCTAAATCTGTAACTATTTTTTTGAATAGTCCTTTGCTTTGTAAAACAAAGGCTCCATCTTTTTTATATAATACAACATTATTAGCATACTTTTTAATTAAATCTAAATCCGCGTATACTTCCATATCCATTAACATATTACCTGTATACCACTGTCCATCTTTTGTAATATAGATAGGAATAATATCATATTTTTCTTGATTTATTTTATTCATGGCTTGAACTGCTGAGATTATACTAATTTCATGTTCAACAGACTCACCACCGAATATAACTCCTAATTTAATTTTCATACTATCATCTCCTACTTTTCATTATATGTATCTAATAAATCATTTTCGAATAAGGCATATATATCTTTTTTAGTTTTAATACCTCTTATAAAATTATATGCTTCTTTAACATCATTGTAAACAATTAAATTATTCATATCGAAGTTTTCTTCTTCTAATCCTTCTTTTATAGGAATAGTCTTCTTCTCTCCTATTAGAACAACATAATCTGCTTTAGAAATGGTAGCGATTTGTTTTCCAAACTCTTTATTTAACTCATCTTCTTTGGAACCTAGTTCTACCATACCTGGTGTTACAACTACTTTTAGTCCTGGCATCATTGATAATACTTCTAAAGCACTCTTAGAACCTACTGGATTAGAGTTATAGGCATCATCAATTTGATAGAAATAACCCATTTTTTTAAGTTCTAATCTATGTTCAATTTGTTTAACATTTCTAACTGCTTGTTGTAGTTTAGTAATAGATATACCAAATTCACGTCCTAGGGCAAGTCCTGCTAGAATATTATAGACATTATGTTTACCTAATAGTCTTGTTTCAAATTCATACTTTTTCTTATCACCTTTAAAGGTTACATTAAAAGTTGTACCAACACTAGAACATTTAATATCACTAGCTTTAACATCTACTTCTTTTTCATCTATTCCAATCCAAAGTATTTTACATTTGTTTTTTAGTTTATAACTTACTTGTTTAGGATCATCTTTATTAAGTACTCCTATTCCATCAAGTGGTAATGATTCAATAAGTTCAAACTTAGTTTTTATAATATTTTCTTCACTACCAAAGCTTTCTAAATGGGCAGTACCTATTCTTGTTAGGATACCATACTTAGGATGTACTAAATTACATAAGTCTTTTATTTCTCCATTAACATAGGCTCCCATTTCGGCAATAAAGACATCTGTAAATTTATCTAAATAGTTATTAACTGTCATAATTAAACCATAAGGTGTATTTAAATTACGTGGTGATGGTAGAGTTGCATATTTTATATTTAATATGTCTGCTAAAATATTTTTACTACTTGTTTTACCATAACTTCCGGTAATACCTATAACTTTTAAATTTGGCATGCTTTTTAATTTTTTTATAGCTTTACTTTTAAAATGATGATAAACATATTTTTCTAAAGTGTATTTATTAATAAAGTTAGCAAGTAAAATTATAAAAGAATTTAAATATGCTAGAAGAATAAATATAAATATTAAGAAATGACTAATTAGTAGATTATCTCTATAGATGATAATTAAACTAATAGGTATTAAGTATAATATTGTAGTAGTTACTATTAATCTTTTAACTCTTGCTGTTACTACTAAAGGTTTCTTTACTTGTTCATTTTTTAATGTTTTTCTAAAATTTTGAATATAAACTATATATAAAATAATTGCTAGTATATTTAAGATAAAACTTATATTACTTTCATTAATTAAAAAGACATTTGCTATGGCTACTATTAAAACTATTAGAAGTTCAAGGGTAAAAAAATTACTACTATTATTAAGTACCCATTTTATATAACGGTTATTTTCATTATATAAGTTTTGTTGTAACATATGTAAAGTTTTTTTAGATTTAATAATTAGTGCTATTATAGCAACTAAAATTAAAAATATTTCCATTTTATTCCTCCTTCTTTATTGCATAAAGCTATTTATAATATTTATAACCTGATTTAAATTTTCAAGATATGCATAATGGGTACCTGGTAAGACTATTAAAGCTCCGTCAGTAAGTAAATCTTCTAACATCTTTGCTTCTTCAACTGGTACTGCTTCATCGTTTTCTCCCCAAATTAATAAAGTTGGAACGGTTATTTTTTTTGCATAATCAGATAAATCTTCGTTTACAGTTTTTACTAAAATATCTCTCATTTTAGGACTAGCATTTTTATAATCAACTGAACCTATATAGTTTTTAGCAAGTTCAGCAGCTTTTTTCATACCTGGTATTGTTTTCGCTTTTTTTAACATTTTCTCTTTTAATGTTAATTCATGTTTTGTTTTAACACATGGAGATCCGAGTAAAACAACACGGTCTACTTCATACATTGAAGCATAAACTATAGATACTCTACCTCCAAAAGAATGTCCTATTAAAGTTGGTTTCTTTATTTTTAATTTTTTAACTAGTTCATGAACAAGATTAGCATAATCACTAACAGCCCATACTTCATCTGGTTCACTACTCTTTCCAAACCCTGGAAAATCTAATATTGTAATATGGTATTTATTAGATAAGGGATTACCAAGTGGTTCCATCATTTCAATATTTTGACCCCATCCATGTAATAGAATAATATCTTTACCTTTATCATTACCATATTGTATGTAATTTACTTTGTCTAGGTTAATCTTTTCCATACTTCCTCCTATAAGAAAGTATATCATAAAAAGAAAAAAGAGTCTTTATTTTATGACTCTTTTTATATTTTTTTACTATCTTGTATAGGAAAAAATAAGTTTAATCCTTCTAATTCACTTCTTCTAATAATATAATCTTCATCATTTAGTAAAATAGCTTCATAATATTTTTCATCCTTGTTTGGAACTTCTTTTCCTAACTCTTTTAATGGAATACTTGCTTTATGAAAAGCTTCTCCATATTTTTTTGCATTATCTTTTGTTAATTCAATATATCCATCTTTCATTAAAGCTTTAGCGAATATTTCATCAGTTACAAAGTATCCTGGATCAGGTGCTACCTTTAAGTTAGTATTTTCTTCTTCTGTATAATATCTTCCTTCATTACACCGCATAGTTGAAAAGAATTGTCGATATGTTGAATCTATTAAATAAGTTTTATTTACTACTCTATCATGAACTTTAAAAGGAAAAGTTACAGTCCCAAAAGCATGATTAAAGGGATAGTTAAAAGAAGTGGTAGCGGTATTTTTAGTAACTTCTAAGCCTAGATTTTCTAAGGGCATAATAGTAAGAGCTTGACCTAGTTCACAGAACCCATTTAAAGAATTTGTTCTAACATCAAGACCTAAACTATCAAAAGTTTTTCTGGCATTTTCCACACTATAGTCTAAAAAATTAGTTATTTCATCCATATCTAGTCCATCATTATAATTATTATTTTTAATATCTTCATAATGACTTAAAGCTTGTTGTAACTTTTCTTTATCTATATTTTTTCTTTCTGGTTCTTGATAGATTATATAACTTTCATTTTCACCTATTAAATATAAATTATAAGCTTCATCTAGTTTTATATTTAGTTTTTCACTTAGCTTATAATATTTTGTCCATAATGATGCTAGTAATTGGTGTTTTTTATCATTTGGTAGGCTCTCATTATAAACATCCATAATTGTATTTAATATTTCTTCTAATATTTCCATATCTTACCTCTTTATATTTTTTTCTAACACCATAATAACACAAAATGAAAAAAGAGTCTTTAATTAAAAACTCTTTTTACAATTTCTTTACTTTTTGATAGTAAGCACCTTCAAAGTGCATACCATCTTTTTCTTTAAGTCCTTCATTAGTATAAACACTATGAGAATAATAATTTGGATTAAGTCTAGTATTATCTGTATTTATAATAAATGTTTCATATTCTTCTGGATTAAGTTGATAAAGTAAAGCATTATCCATATTAATTTTAAAGTCATTATCTGATACTTGTTTAACTGCACCTGTTTGTTCCCAGAATTTTTCAGTAGCAAAAGCAGGATATTTATCATAAGCCCAATCTTTTCCTGCATGGGCTCCAATATAAACATAAATATCTTCTTTTTTACTATTATACATACTTTGTAAAGCTTCTATAGTCCTAATTGGTAAATAATTGTTAATCATTTCAACACCACAGTGTGCTGTTGCAGTTACTCCATTTTTTAAATCACTTGCTATAACAACAGGACAATCTGCAACTGGGTAACCTGCTACAACACCTGGAGTCTTATTGGTAACTATTAATATATCACCAGGAATATCTAAATCCCATCCATCTTCATAAGCTTCTACCATATCCTTTGTAAGTTCTACAGCTTTACCTTTGCCATCCTGACTAGGTATATAGAATTTATACGGATCAAAATATTCTTTATTATCTTTTGCAGCCATTTTACGATGTTCTAAAAATTCTTCTCGTATTTCTTTTTTAGACATGCCTTCAGGATAACAACTAACTCTAATATTCATACATCCATATTTATTACCAGTATTTAAAATACGTAAGTTTTTAACACTAGCAGAACCTTTTTTATAAATATCATAATGTCCTATTCTCAAAATATTATCTCTAAAATTTAAATTTTCCATTCTTTTATTCCCCCTTTTATCTAATGCAGGCATACTATAAGTATATTTTTGTTACTTTGTCAATTAAAATAAACTTAATTGGTTAGAATCAGGTAACTCATTAACTATTCCCATCGCTTCCATTTTATCAGTTAAAGTCTTTGAAACTTTACCTCGTTTTTGTAAGTCTTCTTTACTTAGGAATGGTTGTTTATTACGTTCTTCTACTATTGTTTTGGCAACTGTTAGTCCTAGTCCATCTATTGTTTTAAATGGTGGTATTAAGGTATTTTCGTGTTCAGTATCAACGATAAACCTTGTCGCATCACTTTTCTCTAAAGAGATAGGTGCAAATTTAATACCTCTAGCAGTTGCTTCTAAGGCAACATGTAATGATTCTATTATGTTTGTTTCTTTATTAGTCGCTTCAAAACCTTTAGCAAGTAAATCTTCATATCTTGTTTTAATAGCATTATAGCCTTTTATCATAGTTTCTATATCATAATCATCTACTCTGATTGAGAAGAATGCTGCATAATAGTAAAGTGGTTTATAAACTTTAAACCAAGCGATTCTAATAGCACTCATAACATAGGCACAGGCATGAGCTTTTGGGAACATGTATTTTATTTTATGACATGACTCGATATACCATTCTGGTACATTCGCTTGTTTCATTTCTTCGACCATACCCTTCCAAGTTTCAGGGTCTTTAGTCGCTTTACCTTTTCTAACATGTTCCATTATTTTAAAGGCTCTAATTGGTTTCATACCCCAGTTCATTAAGTTAACCATGATATCATCACGACAACCTATAACATCTTTAAATGGAACAATGTTATTCTTTATAAGTTCACTAGCATTACCAGCCCAAACATCAGTACCGTGTGATAGTCCTGATATTTTAACTAGTTCGGCAAAAGTTGATGGTTTTGTTTCTACAAGCATATTTATAACAAAACGAGTTCCAAGTTCAGGTAATCCTAGGGTTCCTGTAGGACAAAGGATTTCTTCTTCTGTTACTCCTAAGGCTTTAGGACTAGAAAGAATTGAGAATATCTTTTTATCATCCATTGGTAGAGTTGTAATATCTATACCTGATAGGTCTTGTAACATTCTAAGGACTGTAGGATCATCGTGACCTAGTATATCTAGTTTTAAAACGTCTTGATCGATGGCATGGTAATCAAAGTGAGTTGTTCGCCAAAGCGATGTATTATCATCGGCAGGATACTGGAATGGTGTAAAATCAAAGACATCCATGTATCCTGGTATTACAACGATACCTCCAGGGTGTTGTCCTGTTGTTCTTTTAACACCTGTACACCCTTTAGCAAGACGTTCAATCTCTGTGCTTCTTTTACCAACGATTCCATGTTCTTCAAAGTAACCTCTAACATAACCGTAAGCGGTTTTTTCTGCTACTGTACCGATTGTTCCTGCACGATAAACATTATCAACTCCGAATAGTACTTTTGTATATTCATGAGCTTTCCATTGATATTCTCCTGAGAAGTTAAGGTCGATATCGGGAACTTTATCGGCATTGAAACCTAAGAAGGTTGCAAATGGCATATCTTGTCCTTCTTTACCTAGAGGCTCACCACATTTAGGACAAGTTTTATCTTTTAAGTCATAACCTGATGGATAATCTTTTCCATAAGGTATTCCCTCTTCATTAATAAATTCTGAGTACTTACAGTCTTTATTACGACATAGATAGTGGGCTGGAAGTGGATTTACTTCAGTTATTCCCATCATTGTTGCCACGAATGATGAACCAACAGAACCACGGGAACCAACGATATAACCATCATCATTAGAGTGTTTAACTAACTTTTGAGCGATTAGGTAAATAACATCGAAGCCTCCACCTATTACACCACCTAAGTTCTTTTTAAGAGTTTTCTCTAATTCTTCATCTGATATATCAGGATCAGTTATTTTAAGATTTTCTTTTATTACTTTCTTTACTTCATCAAAGCCTTTTAAAAGAGTACTATGTAAGTTAGCGAATAACTTTTTCTTAAACTCATCTTCACTTAGATTAGGCTCTTCTCTTTTTAATTTAGCTTCTACGGCTTTAAAAACTCCATCTCCATATAACTCTGTACTAATTCTCTCTTCAATATTATAAGGAAGTGGCTCTCCATACATATCACTTGCTTTTGTAAAGACTAAGTCAGTAACTGTTTCTACACTTTTATCAATTTTAGGAGAGAAAGGTATTCCTCCTGTTTCAATAATAACTTCTATAATCTCTGTCATATCAGCGATTTTATTAGGATTATCTATAACTATTAGTTTTCTTGTTTTTTCATCTAAGAATGAGAAATCTTCTAACATCTCTGTTGTTGTCCTAAAGTGATTTGATGGAATATTTTTAATACCCCCTCTTGCTAGTGGATGACGTCCTCCTCCTGGTACTTTTTGATTAACAATGATTTCTCTATATATTTTATCTTCTCTTGTTAAGTGATGAACATCTCCTGTTGCAACAATTAATTTACCGGCATCAATAGTTGTATTAATGATTTTATTGATATTACTAATTACTTCACCTTCATTAGCAAAGTCACCTGTTTCTACTAAGTGAGAATAACATTCAGGTGGTTGTACTTCTACATAGTCATAGAATCTAATGATATTAGATAGTTCTTCTTCACTCTTACTAGAAGCTTGTTTAAAGACTTCACTTTCATAACAACCACTACCAATTAAAAGCCCTTCTCTATATTCATTAATAACACTTCTTGGTATTCTTGGAGTCTTATATAGATAGGTTGTATTGGCAAAAGAGACTATTTTAAATAGATTCTTTAGTCCTTTTTTATTTAGAGCGATAATATTAATATGATTAGTATTACCATATTTATACATCTCTTTAGAATCTACTATATTTGAAAGTTGTTCCATTGTCTCTATATTTCTACTATCTAGTTTCTCTAACATCTTATATAGGACTAATGCAGTACCTTCAGCATCGTAATCTCCTCTATGATGGCTTTCTTCATCCCAAGGGACATTATATCTTTTAACTAAGGCAGATAAACCATGACGAGCATAATTATTATCTAGGGTCCTTGATAGTTCTAGGGTATCGATAACAGGATTCTTAAACTCACCTAGATTATATTTTTTATAAGCCATCTCTAAGAAAGAAACATCGAACTTAGCATTATGGGCAACCATAGGTAAGTCACCAAACCATTCAATAAACCTTTTAACAGCATTTTCTTCATTATCTTTATCTTCTAGCATTAAATCTGTTATATTTGTTATCTCTGTTATCTTAGCAGGTAAAGGTCTTCCTGGATTAATTAGTTCGTCATAACGTTCTAATATCTCTCCACCTTTCATCTTAACTGCACCAATTTCAATAATAGAGTCGGCACCACCGGCATTAAAACCTGTAGTTTCAAAGTCAAAAACAACATAAGTCTGGTCTAGTAATTTACCATCATTAGGTCTAATAACGATATCTACATTATCATCTACCATAACAAGTTCTGTTCCATAAAGAGCTTTAAACTTATCTTTTTCTTCTTTACCTTTATTATAATCTCTTACTAAATTATAAACATGAGGAAAGGCTTGAACACCATTATGGTCTGTAATTGCAATTGCCTTATGTCCCCATTTCATCGCTTGTTTTACTAGTTTTACTTCATCTGCTACTCCATCCATCTGACTCATCATCGTATGGGCATGTAGTTCTACTCTTTTTTTTGTCTCTTCATCAGTAATTTCTTCTTCCTCATGTTCTACTGGCATAATATCTCTAGCATTAAGTACTAACTCATCTTTAGAAAAATTATCTATTTTCGTATATCCTCTAATCTTAAGCCATGTATCTACTTTTAAAGCTTTACAAAGTCTAACATATTCCTCATCTTCATTACAAAATACTTTACAAGCGATACTATCTGTTTCATCTGTTATTTTTAAAGTAATAATCTTAAAGTTAGTCTTACTAGACTCAAAATAATCAGTACCAAAGATATATCCTTCTACTGTTACATCATTATCTTCTCCTAATAATAAACTCATCTTAATAGGATCACTATCTATAGTCTTACCTAGAATACATCCTTCATCAGTACTTTTTCTTCTTCTAGGAGTTCCACTATTATTATAACGTTTAGGTTCTTCTTTAATAACATCTTTCTTTATAGGTTCAGGTATAGTAACATTAGATAATTCATTACTAATCTCTTCTTCTAGTTCATTATCTTCTCTTAAAATAACTGGTATATAATCATTAAACCCTATATTATGATAAAAGTTATTTATATCATTACTAATACTTTTTAGTCTATCTTCTTCTTTTTTATTATAAGCGATAAGTCTTAAAGTATCACTTTCATAAACTAAAGAATCTATATATATATCTGTTAATTTTATTTTATCTTTAGATTTTAAAATATCTAAAAAGTAAGGATAATAGTCTAAAAGAACACTATTATCAGGATTTCTAACTGTAAAATTATAAGTTAAATTGTTAGAAAATAAAGCTTTATTTTCTATTAAGTTAGATAATATGTCTTTAGATAAATATTTATCTATAGTTATTTTAACTAAAAAACTTTTATTATTTTTATTAATAACTATTTTATCTAAGGAAGCACTTTTAAAAAAGTCAAAGTAATCACTATTTAAATTAATCTCTCTTAGAAATATATCCAATTTACTGTCCATACTGCACGCCTCCTGTTAAATAACTATATTATTTCTAATTCTTTTATTTTTAAAATATGTCTTTGGTTTTTAATACAAAAGTCTATAAAAGTCTTTAAATCAACAGTTGCAAGTCCTCTTTCAAAAGTATATTTATCTAACTCAAAAACTATTTTATCTTCCATCATTCTATTTAATATTTCTTCTTTAGAGTATCCTAAGTACATAAGAAAATATGGGTATAATTGTTTTTTTAAGTATTTAAGAGAACTATCTCCTCTTAAGTAAACACTTCTTTTAAAAGTTCTTGATGTAAGTTCATTATCGATAGCAAGTTCTATAATAGCATCTACTATATCTTTATATTCACTATTGTAGTTTGCCAGTTCTTTTCTTAAGATATGTTCAATAATATTGATGATAGCAAGAGTATAATTATCACTATCATCTCTATTTCCCCAAGTAATAGTATTTACTCTTCTACTTTTAGGAATAGACATACCTATAACATCTAAGTTTTTATCAATGACTAAAACATGATATAGTTTAATATCAAATCTAACTATTTCTTTTAAATTTTTACTTAAGTCTTTTTTTAATTTATCCCATGTATGTAACAGTTCTAAACGATATTTTTCTGTTTCTTCTCTTATTTCTTGATACATTTCACTGGCTTTAACCATATCAAAGATTGTATCATCTTCTGGAATATAATTTTTAGGATCTTTTAGTATCTGTTCTTCTACTTTATATAAGTCATTATAACTATGACGATAGTTTTTCCACAACTTCTGTTTAAAACCTTGGATATTAGAAGAAATAGAGGCACCAAA
>CALVIY010000026.1 GCA_944331955.1 uncultured Bacilli bacterium | reverse complement strand
ATGTCTTAGGCATGCCGCCAGCGTTCATCCTGAGCCAGGATCAAACTCTCAATAAAAATATTTAAAAGTTTATTTTTTAGTTAATCCCGACAACTCAAAATTGACGTTTTGCTTAGTTTTCAAAGAACATTTTTTTGCTTTTCTCAAGCTGCGTTTTTAATATACCAGATTCTTTTTTGTTTGTCAACACTTTTTTTAATTTTTTTGTTAACTTTTTTCTGACATATTTCGACACTGACAATTTCTGTCAACGCTCTTCCACTATATCAATTTTAGACTGCTTTGTCAACAACTTTTTTTATTTTTTTTAACTTTTTTTGTTACCAATCAGCTCTAAATTTCAGTGACGTTTTCTAATATATCAGAGCCTGTTCCATGTGTCAACACTTTTTTTAATTTTTTTTAATTTTTTTATTGTTTTCTAAATATATGTAGTATTTTACCCATTTTTCTATTTCACTATTTCTAAAATATTCATCTTTATTTCTTATTTCATTTATTAAATTATTTAGTTGATTTTTTATAATATAATCAATTTCTTTAGGGTATTTAAATTTATTTTTATGATAATTATATTCATTTTTATCAACTACTTTAAAACTTCCATTCGCAAAAACTTTAACATCTAAATCATAATCTATATATTTAATAGTATTTTCTTCTATTACTATGGGGCTTGCCATATTACAGTAATAACATATGCCTTTATTTTTATACTGTCCAATTATATTGTACCATTTATGCAAGAAAAAAAATAATATGGCTGGTTCTTTTGTTTGCCAGGTATGACCATTTTTTTCTGTAACTGTTGTACAATTGTTAGCAAAAACTAAGACACCTTTTTTAAAATCAAAGTTTAAAAGAGTCGCTTCATCCCAAGCTTTGTAAATTTGTCCATTATGTTTATAACTATGAATTTGGTACTTATGACCTATTTTTAGTTTTTCCATTTGGTACACCTCCTTACATGATAATATTTTAACCATTAATTAAAAGAAAGCAAGTGGACTTCACTTACTTCCTACCAAAATATCTAATTGCCCAACATCCAATTAGAAAAATAACAATTGCAGTTATTACCCAAAATGCTGGTTCACTTGTATACTTGCTTATGGAATTATTAAGCTGATCTCCTAAGTCTTCTAAAAAATCTTTTAAGTTAAAAAGTATCATTTATTCTTCATCTTCCCTTTCTACTTCTTTTACTACTCGTGCTGTCTTTGCCTTTTTACCTTTAGGCTCTTTTTTATTTGTACTTATTTCTACACTTAAATTACTACTTTTTCTCAATATAAAACTATTAATTATATCCATAATGGCATATATAATCATAAAAAGACCAATAGCTTTTGTAACAACAACAGCACTAGTAAATGGATTAAATAGAATTATAACACCACAAACTAAGCAGATGATTGCCATTATTAGTGATGGTAAAAAATACTTACTCTCTAAATTCTTTAAGACAAGTGCTTGTTGTACTTTAAAAGAACTACTTATAATTATAGTAATTCCCACAACAATAGGAATAATGCTTCCAATAAATTCTGGAACGGTTACTAGAAATAAGCCGGCTACTATACTAACAATACCATAAACTATGTTTAACTCTACAAAAATATCTTTTGTACTATTTCTTAAAAAGTTTATTATAGCAATAACTCCTAAAGCAATTAAAACTCCACCTACTAAATATGATATTCCCATTAAAGTGGCACTGCTTTTAAAAAATAATAATATGCCTAATAGTAAAAGGAATATTGAGCTTAGTAAAGATGGCCAAATTACCCTTTTAATCTCTACTTTCATCTTTAACCTCCTCTTTGTTACATTTTAGCACACTTTTAGTATCTTGACTAGGCTCATTTTCTGTTTTGATGTCATCAATATAATAAACTGTACTTATATTTTCTGTCTTTGTTAATCTTTCATATAATAAGGGTTTCTTTCTACCAAAAAACTTTAAGAATATTTCAAAGTATGAGTAAACTATGAAAAGAATATAGAAAAGTATTATAATTCCATTTATGTGATTACTATATCTAGAAATAATTATAGGACCAAAAACAATTAGATAATATAAAATGATTTGTCTTATAAAGATAGAAAGATGCTTATATTTATTTTTGCTCTCTAATTCTATTTTAACTAAATATTTACCAATAGTATGACTTGTAATTGTTGGTAATATTATATAGTAAAGCATAGTTGTAACAATTAGAGGTATAATAGGATCATTAAAGTTTGTTAGTATTAATATAATAAACATTAAAGTAGAGAAAACGAATATATCTATTAAAAAGGCTAAAAACCTTCTATAAATAGAAACTATTTTTCCTCTTCTATAGGATAATTTATCTATTTTATCTCTATCTGGTAAAAATATAGTAACAATTGGAGTAATAATATAGCCTAAAACTCCACCTAAAGAATTAATTATTAAGTCATCTACATCGAAAAGACGATAAGCCTTGGGATATAGGCCATAAAGACCTGTAAGTTGGGTAATTTCAAAATAAAGGCTTAATAAAAATGTATAAATGATAGTAGTATACCATTTTTTCTTGAAGTAATATCTTAAGTAGATACCAAAAGGAATAGTGATAGCAATATTAAAGAGTGTTGTATAAACTATTGGAGAATTTAGAAATGATAAAACTCCGCTTGACTCTTTAAATGCTTCTATGAAGTCACCTAGGAAAGCAAAGGGGATAAGTTGTGGGGCTTTAGTTGGCATCATTAAAACTTCTTCTTTGCTTGGTAGAGGTAATATTACAAGAAAATATGCTGTTAATAGATAAAGAATAAAGGTATAGACTATACTACTTCTAATTAAAGGAACAGATCCATACTTATGATATTGCATTAATAGATACGGTATTGTAATTAAGAAAGCTAGTAATGGAAAAATAAGAAAAGCGGTTTTTATTGATTCTAAATATACTTCCATAAATACTCCTAAAATAATTCTAATACTTCATCTAGAGATATTTTGCCATTAAAGTATGCAGATAGTTTTTCTAAGAATAATGACTGTTCGTTTTTTCTTTCTAATAGTTTTGTTAAAGAATTAATAGCGATACTTCCTTCAACGGTATAATGCTTTTTATAAATTTCTGCATCACTTTTATTATTATATAATAGGACTCCATAACTATAATTACGACTGGTTTTACTATTACAAGTTAATAAAATATCACCAAGAGCACCATAACAAGTAGAAGTAGTTTCTTTTCCTCCTAGTTTAGTTACTAAATCTTTAGCATAGTTATATACTTTAGTTAAATAATAAGCATTAGTAGAATCTCCTTGATACTTGCTATTAATACTTCCCATTAGTATTGCCAAAACATTTTTAATAACTCCATATAGTTCTAGGCCAATATAATCGTCTATTACTTCTATTTCAACATTAGTATCTTTAAATAATGATAAGATAATTTCTTTAGTCTTAGCATCTTTAGTACCAAGAGTTAGTCCTGCTTTACTATTAACAATAAGTTCTTTGGCAAAAGTAGGACCAGCAAGATATGATACTTGTCCTTTTAAATTAAGTTCTTCATATATTTCTGTCATTAATGAGTCAGTATCCTTTTCTAATCCTTTAGATACTAATACTACTCTACTCTCATCTGTTAAATATTCTTCTATTCGCATTAAAACTTCTCTTACATGATTACAAGGAACTGCTACAATGATTAAATCTGAATTATTTAGGGCTGTACCTAAGTCCATAGTAACATCTAAATCACTTGCTAACTCAATTCCTGTTAAGACTCTATCATAACTATTATTATTAGTTATTTCTAAGTATTCTTCTTCAAATGCTGTCCAAAAAATAATATTGGCTTTACTTTTTTCATGTAATAAATTTCCAAGAGCAAGGCCAAAGGCACCTGTTCCTAAAATTGTTACTTGCATATTATCACCTTCATATTAATAATACTAACATCTTCTCTTTTTGACAAGAAAAATAATCTTACTAATTTGTAAGATTATTACTTAACTTCTGTACCACCAAAGATTGATATACAATTAATTGTTAAAGTTGGGACTTTCTTTTTATCAGCAGCAATTGATTTATTTTCATTACCTCCAAACAAAGAGAAGGAATTAAATTTTACTTTAAAATTATCATTTACAAAGATACTAGTCCCTCCAAAAATGGAATAAGCATTAATAGTTATATCTTCTTTTAATTCTAATTCTCTTAGGTCTAAATCCACTCCTCCAAAGATGCTATAGATACTTGCTCCTTTAAAGTTAGTATCTGTTACTCTTTCTTCTAGGCCACTAAAGATACCATAGTAGTTTTTTAAATTATTATCTTTTCTTTTAAAGACTTTCTTTACTTTTAGGCTCTCTATTACGATAAATATTCCTATTATAATTAAGAGAATAGGAAAGAAGGCATCATCTAGTGGGTCATTAATAATATTTAATTCTTCTAATAAAAACCATGTTCCTAAATATAAAACAGTTGTGTTTGCAAGAGTAAATTTCTTACCTCTTATAATATAGTATAGAGAAGATGCTATTAAAACTAAAGGTATTAAATAAGAAAAATCAATATTAAACTCTGGAGCGATTATTGATATTAAAAACAATGCTCCTATTAAAATAAATATTAAACCTATAAACATATAAACACTCCTTTTCATAATTATATTAAACTTAAGTAACATTATCAACTGTTATGCATAATTTAACTTTTTTTAATCAATACTATTATTAGTTATATAGCCAGTAGCCGTATAGCCAAAGTTATTGTTAAAATTAGTTTGAGGGCGATAAAATGAAGAAAGATGGTATTGAGATTAGAGTTGGAAATAGTGCTTTTTACTTTAAACTCGGTAATTTACTTGAGGAGAAAAAGATAAGTAAAAATAAGCTTAGTCAGGATACAGCTACTGATTATAAAGTCGTTACTAGATATATAAATGGTGATATAGGTAGACCTGATTTAACTGTACTAGAAAGATTTTGTAATTATTTAGACTGTGAGATCTCTGATATTATCGAACTTAAAAAGAATGTTTTTAAGTAAAAAAGATTAAGATTTTACTCTTAAGCTTTTTTCTTTTGTGGAATAAAGTGTTCTATTCCTTTATATTTATCACGTTTTTTAATATAGAAGTAACCTAAGATAGAGAAGGTTACCGCTCCTATAAAGTTAACTATTAAATCTTCCATAGTATCAATTAATCCTATATCTAGATAACCATCAGGTATTGTTATAGTGCCATCACCATAATTAATTGAAGTCTCATCTATACCTGTAATTATTTTAGGATCAAAAGCATTAGCATTTGTTAGATTAACTGATGATATTTTATTTACAACAGTATCTTTTTGCATATCAGTACTTAAGATGCTATCAGCGGTATATTCAAAGAATTCCCATGCTACTCCTACAGTCATTGAAAAACAAAATGATACTAAGGCAACAAAGATAGGACTCATTTTAATATGAAATTTTTCAGTACTATTTAAAATATCAATTAAGGAAAAACCTATTGCTGCTGCTAGAAAACCATTAAGGGTATGAAGTATCATGTCCCAGTTTGGAATAATATTGTAGAAGTTTTGAATTTCTCCTAGTATTTCTGCAGAAAATATAAATAGTAAGATAATTATTTCTAAAACATTGGGAATACTTACTTTGAACTTATCTTCAACAAAGAATGGTATTACAAATAATACTAAAGTTAAAATACATAAGAAGACGTTATGATAGTTTCCCATAAATATTTCTCTTATTAAACAGAGAATAACTAGTAGCCTTAAAATTGTATAAAAGATGGCTACTTTTTTATTTTCCTCTTCTTTATAATATTCTACTAATCTTTTTTCAAAGTTTTTAAATCTTTTTAACATACAACTGCTCCTTTTATATAATTATAGAGGATATTTAAATTTGTGTAAAGATATGATACAATATGAAATATGAAATTGTTAAACTTAAATATTAAGCGGAGGTGTTAGTCTATGAAATTACCAATTGTAGCGATTGTGGGAAGACCAAATGTTGGTAAAAGTACTTTATTTAATAAAATTGCTGGGAGTCGTATTGCTATTATAGAAGACGTTCCAGGAGTTACAAGAGATAGGCTTTATGAAGAAGTTAGTTATTTAAATAAACCTTTTTATTTAGTTGATACTGGGGGAATTGACCTTGGTGATGAGAAGTTTAATGATGAGATAAAGATGCAAGCGGAGATTGCTATTAATGAAGCAGATGTTGTTATCTTTGTTCTCGATGCTAAGGATGGTATTACTAGTAATGATTTAGTAGTTAGGGATATTTTAAGGAAAAGTAATAAAAAAATTATTGTAGCGATGAATAAGATGGATAATAAAGATAGTTATGATAATATATATGACTTTTATGAACTTGGGTTTGATAATTATATTCCTATTAGTGCGATTCATAATACTGGTTATATTGAACTTATGGATGAAGTTACAAGTGGATTTAAAACTAAAGATGAAAGTGATGAAGATGAAAGGTTAAAAATTGCAATTATCGGTAGACCTAATGTTGGTAAGAGTTCTTTAACTAATGCTATTTTAAATGAAGATAGAGCCCTAGTTAGTAATGTAGCAGGTACAACAAGAGATTCTATTAATACTGTGTTTAAATATCATGATGAAGAGTTTGTTTTGATTGATACAGCAGGAATGAGAAAAAAAGGTAAAGTTTATGAAGCGCTCGAGAAGTATAGTTTATTTAGGTCAATGAACTCTATTGATAAAAGTGATATATGTCTTTTAGTAATTGATGCAGAAGATGGTATTAAAGAACATGATAAACATATTGCAGGTTATGCGATAGAACGTGGTAAGGGTTTAATTATAGTTGTAAATAAATGGGATGCAGTAGAAGATGCTAATATCTCAGAGTTTAAGAAACTTGTTAGAAGTGAATTTCAATTTGCAACTTATGCTCCTGTTGTCTTCTTATCTGCTTTAACTAAAAAAAGGATTCATACTTTAATGCCTGAAGTATTAAAGGTAAAAGAAAATATTAGTAGAGAGATTAAGACTAGTGTTTTAAATGAAGTTATTGAAGATGCTTATAGTTTAAATCCTGCTCCTAGTTATAAAGGTAAAAGACTTAAGATTTATTTTGTTAGTCAAACAGGAGTTAAACCTCCTAAGTTTACTTTTAGGGTTAATAGTAAGGGATTAGTACATTTTTCATATGAAAGATATTTAGAAAATAAATTAAGAGAGAACTTTGAACTTGAAGGAACTCCTATTATATTACAATTTAAAAATAGAAATGGAGAGTAATTATGTTATTTAGAAAAGTTGATCCTAAAACAGAGATTGAAGGAATTGATAGAGCGGTTGAACTTCTTAATGATAGATATGAGAAAAAACTTATTAGTTTAGAAGAGTTTAATAAGAAGTCACTTGAGTTTGGAAGAAGGAAAGCTAAGTGTTTGAAAAAGTTAGAAAAAAGTAACAAATAAATTTAAACCTCATACTATAGAAGTAGGAGGTTTTCTATGTTTGGAGATAGTTTTTTTAAGAAAGTTGAACAAAGGACTAATGTTAATAAAGATACTATTTTATCGTTAGCAGATAAATTACAGAAAGGTAATATGAAAGATGAGAAAGTACTTTCGGAAGTAGTTGATGAAATTGCTAATATGACTGGGAAAAGTGTAAGTAGTGAGAAGAAAGAAAGAATAATAAAAACTATTATGAAAGATGAAGTTCCTGATAATGTGGATAAAATGTTTTAAATTTTTTAAAAAAGTATGAATTTTGTAAATTGACCCTATTTTTAAGGGTCAATTTTTAATTTTCTCTAGGCGAATTTAATAAATTTGACCTTAAAATTGTATTGAATTTTCAAAATCTTCTTTTTGCATTATTTTTTTAATTATGTTAGAGTCTTAGACATCTACGTAGAAATATTAATGTTTGATTGGAGGAATTTTATATGAATGATGAAATAATTAAGTTTAAAAAGGGAAAAACTTTAATAATGATTGCAGAAGGTGATCCTTTAGAAAAAGTAAAGAATGCTGAAAGTTCAGATAATAGTTATGATGATGATGAAGATGATAAAGTTAAAGAAGCGATAGAGAGTTTACAAGCAGATGGAATAGAAGATCTTTATTTATATTGTAGGAAAACTACTACATCAAGTAATTATAATAAAAATAAACTAGATAAGGCTTCTTACACGGAAGGTCTTGATAGAGGAATTGATATTGGTCTAGATTTAGGTGCTAAAGAAAAAAAACAAGCTATTGCAAAGGCAATGTATAACGATGATGTATCACTTAATAAAATTGTTAAATATACCGGTTTAAATCTTGAAGAAGTTGATGATTTAGTTTCGATGAAATAGAGGTATATAAACTAATGAAAATTTTCAAAAAGAATAAAGATAAAACTGATTTTTTAAGTATTGAAGAATTAAAATCTGAAGCTTATGATAAAGGATATGATAATGGTATTAGTGATGGTGATTATGATGCGAGAATAGAAATTGCTAAAAACCTTCTTAAGACAAAGCTTTCAAAACATGAAATATTGGAAGTTACTGGTATTAGTATAGAGGTATTAAAAGATTTAAATTAGTAAGACAGCTTTTAATTAAGGCTTTAATTGTCTTTAGTATATACTTTTTATTAACATCATCTAATTTATAGATAGCAATTAAGATATTAGGAATTTTAACAATAAAGTTTTTAGATATTTCATCTAGTGTTGTTAAGTTAGTTGATTTTAATACTGTAAAAAGAGAGTCTATAAAGATTTCTCTTTCTTTTTTAGAAAGACTGTTTAAAAAGTCATTTATAACTTTATTAGTATATGTTATACCATCTGATAGTTCTTTTAAGATTATGAAGTTATTATCTTTAACTAACCAAGAGAAAGGGTCATGTTCTAATATACCTTTTTCACTACTTTTAATTATTTTATACTTTTCATTAGTATATAAAAGCATTCCTATAATAGATGATGATGGTACTACTTTTTCTATTTTGTCTTTAATATTTTGATAATTTGAAGTAGTTAAAAATTCTTTAATAAAGCCTGGGCCATCGTGAGAATATATTTTTATTATTCTAGAAGATAGATTTTTATTTAAATTACATCCTGCATATACTGCTAGATTTCCTCCTTTAGAGTGACCTCCTATATAAAAGTTTCTTGGTATTAGTCTAGTTATCTTTTCTACATAATTTAAAGCTTCTTTTTGGGCTGGTACTGGTAACATAAAGGCCATATTAAAGTCTTCTTTCCAACCTGTAAGAGTAGAATCTGTTCCTCTAAATGATATATACATTGTATTATCAGGAAGTAGAAAAGTAACAGCAGAGAACTGTTTTTCTATTAAATCATTAGTATCTTCTATATAAAAGCATAGTTCTACATCTTGATAACGTTTACTTGTTATAACTCTTTTAAGAAATTCTTTATTCTTTTCTTTTTTAGAAGACTTAGATACCTTTAAATCTTTTAATTTAGTTTTAGTAGTTGGAAAATGTAAGTAAGATAAATAGGCAAAGATAAGACTATCTACAATATTAAAAGATTCTTCTTTAAAGGTCTTATTATTTTCTTCTAAATAAGTTAAAAAGTTTTTCAAAATTACTCCTTTCTTTCATAAAAATTATTTTTATGAATAATATTTACTAGAACTAAAGAAGAAAGAAGGCTGTGATATTATGGAAAAAACGGAAATTATTAAAAATATTGCTTTAAGAAGCGGTGGTGATATTTATTTAGGAGTTGTAGGAGCGGTTAGAACTGGTAAGAGTACTTTTATTAAGAGAATGGTGGAAACTTTAGTTGTTCCTTATATTGAAGATGAATATGAAAAGAAAAGAACACTAGATGAAATTCCTCAAAGTGCTCAGGGTAAGACTATTATGACGACAGAACCTAAATTTATTCCTAATCAGGCTGCTAAAGTTAATATTGATGATTTTAGTTGTAATATTAGACTAGTTGATTGTGTTGGTTATGTTATTCCTAATGCTAAGGGGGCAAGTGACGAAAATGGTCCAAGAATGGTTAAAACTCCTTGGTATGATGAAGAGATTCCTTTTGTGGAAGCGGCTGAAGTAGGAACTGAGAAGGTTATTAAGGATCACTCTACTATTGGTATTGTAATTACTACTGATGGCTCTATTGGAGAATTTAATAGAAGCGATTATCAGGAAGCTGAAGAGAGAGTTATTGATGAATTAAAAGCGATTGGTAAACCTTTTATTGTAATTTTAAACACTACTCATCCTACTCTACCTGAGACAGAAAGACTTGCTGAATCTTTAAAAGATACATATGATGTTCCTGTTTTACCTATTAATGTAGAAGGTATGAATGAAAGAGAAATGATTTCTATTTTAAGAGAAGCTTTATATGAGTTCCCTGTCTTAGAAGTTAAAGTTAATATGCCAGAGTGGATTGCTATTTTAAATGCAGATAGTGATATTAAACGTAAATATATTGATGTTATTCGCGAAAGTGTTATGGAAGTTGATAAATTAAGAGATATTGAAAAGATTACAGAACATTTTAGAAGCAATGATGTTATAGAGAGAGCTTACTTATCAGATGTTGATGCTTCTACTGGTATTGTTACTATTAATTTAGAGGCTCCTAGTTCTTTATATAGTGATGTTTTAAGAGATATTATTAAGATAGATGTTACTAGTAAAGCAGGACTTTTATCCTTATTTCAAGATTATGAGGAAGCAAGACGTGAATATGATCAAATTAAATATGCTTTAAAAATGGTAAAACAAACTGGTTATGGTGTTGCTACTCCAACACTTTCTGATATGAAACTTGATACTCCAGAAATTATTAAACAAGGTCCTAGATATGGCGTTAAACTTAAAGCTGTGGCACCTTCTATACATATGATTAGAGTTGATGTTAATTCTACTTTTGAACCTATTATAGGTAGTGAAGTTCAAAGTAAAGAATTAATTGATTACTTGATGAGAGATTATGAAAATAATCCTAGTGAGATATGGAAGAGTGAAATATTTGGTAGAAGTTTAGATAATATTGTTCAAGAAGGTATACAAGCAAAAATTAATTCTATGCCTGATAATATAAGGTTTAAGTTACAACAAACTTTAACTAAAGTAGTTAATAAAGGCTCTAATAATATGATTGCTATAGTTCTCTAAGTGAGAACTTTTTTTGTGTCTATAATAATATTAGAATGTTCTATTAAGGATAAATAGTCTTTTAGACTAAGGGTATCTACATCTATTTTAATCTTAAAGTCTTTAAAGTCTGTATCATCTGTTGGTTTTAGGTAGACTTTTATTTTATCTTTTATTACTACTCTTAAATCTATCTCTTCTGAGAAATCAAAGGAATCTATTCTTTCTATAGAAATAATTGTTCCCACAATTTTTTGATTATAAACTTTCGCTTCATAAAAACCTGGTTCTAAAAAATGATATTTATTATTATAATTTAGGAAAATATTTTTTATTTTAGTAATTATCTCTTCTTCTTGTAAGTTCTTTAAATTGATAGGTAAAATAAGATAATATAAGGTATCTGATTTAATTATTAACTTCATGAAACTTCACCTATTATAAGGTATGTAAAAAGACTTAAATCGTGTCGACGCTTAAGTCTTCTAATGTTTTTTGAATAATTTCTTTTCCTTCCTTAGTTACACTTGAAAAGATTACTAAGTCATCTCCTACTACTAAGTCTAGGGTATCTGTTATTTGTTTCTTATTTTTTTCTTTTTTACTAGTTCCTACTTTATCTGCTTTGGTAGCAACTATAGTAACAGGAAGATTATAGTATTTTAAAAAGTTATACATCAAAACATCATCTTCAGTTGGTTTATGACGAAAGTCTATTATCATAAAGACTCTTTTTAACTGTTTTCTTGTCTCTAAGTATTCTTCTATCATCTTTCCAAATTTTTCTCTTCTTTTTTTACTAACTTCAGCATATCCGTATCCTGGTACATCTATTAGATAAAAGTCTTTATTTACTTCATAGAAGTTAAGAGTTTCTGTTTTACCAGGGCGAGATGAGGTTCTAGCAAGGTTTTTCCTTCCTAAAATTGTATTGATAAAACTACTTTTACCAACATTACTACGTCCAACTAAAAGAAATTCACTTTTCATGTCTTCTGGATATTGACTACGACGGGTAGCCATTACTTTTAATTCTGCACTAGTTATTTTCATCTTTACTCATCTCTTTCTTTATATATATTTCTGTTGCATAATCAATATCAGAAATTAGGGCTTCTGCTTCTACAATGGAAGATAGTCTTGCTCCACTTGCCATAGCATGTCCTCCTCCATTATACTTTTCTGCTATTTTATTAATTGCAGGTCCTCTACTTCTTATATTGACACGAACATTATTATTTTTTATGTCTTCTGTTACAATAATCCATACTAAAACTTCATCTATAAAGTTAAAGTTATTAATCATGTTTCCTGCTGAGGCACTATCGGCTTTAAATTTATTAATGATGTCATTTGTTAAAATTATATAGGCTACACCATTTTCTGTTACTTTCATATTTAAAGAGATATATCCTTCAAGTCTTACTTCTTTTAAAGGCCTTAAATAAAGGTTTGTATAAATTGTTGAAAGTTTTAAAGGATATTTAGATAAATAGGTACTTACAAGACTAAATGTTTTAGAAGTAGAACTATCAAAAAGGAAGCGATTAGAGTCTGATGCTAATCCATAGTATAGAAGTTTTGCTATTTCACTATTACATTTTAGTTTAGTTTTAAGTAATAGTTCCATTAAGATTTCACAAGTACTACTAGCTTTTTCGTCAATATATTCAATACCTCCAAAATCTTCTATAAAGGGGTGATGATCTATTTTAATAATCATACTTGCTTTATTATAATCTCTATAATCTATTCTTTTTTTATCTGGGGTATCTAAAACTATTAAAAGAAAATTTTCAAAGTCTTCTAATTTATCTAGATGTCCCATATAAGAAAATTTAGATGAACCATTACCAACGGCATAGACATTTTTATTAGGAAATGTCAGTTTAATTGACTCTTTTAGGGCAAGTTCACTAGCTAGGGCATCAGGATCTACTCCTATATGTCTTGCAATGACTATAGTATTATATTTTTTTATCTCTTTATATATTTTTTTAAACATAACTTCATCCAATCTATTTAATTAATTTAAGAGTATCTAAAGCAATCATTAATTCTTCGTTTGTTGGGATTGCAAAGATACGTACTTTTGAATCTTTACCTGTTAATTCTACTTCTTCTCCTATTATATTATTTTTCTCTTCATCTATAATCATTCCTAAAACTTTTAATTTAGATATGATATCATGGCGAGCTGGAGAACTATTCTCTCCTACTCCAGCGGTAAAGACTAAAGCATCTATTCCTTCTAATTCTACATAATAGTTAGCAATGTATTTAACAATGGTATTAACGAATATTTTATTAGCTAGTATTGCTTGTTCATCACCTTCATTAATGGCATTTCTAATATCACGATAATCACTAAACTTCTCACTGACACCAAGTAATCCTGATTTTTTATTTAAAATATCTACTACTTCTTTGGCATTAAGTCCTTCTTTTTCCATAACGTATGGAATGATTGATGGATCAATATCACCACTTCTTGTTCCCATCATTACACCTGCTAAAGGAGTAAAGCCCATTGATGTATCTATACATACTCCATCTTTAATTGCAGATAGAGAACAACCACTACCTAAATGACAAACAATTGCTTTATAGTTATTAGTATTTAAGATTTCACTTAGTTTACTAGCAATGTATTTATGACTTGTACCATGTGCACCATATTTACGAACACCATAGTCTTCATACCATTTATATGGTACTGGATAAATATAGTTTTCTTCCTTCATTGTTTGATGGAAAGCTGTATCAAAAACTGCTACCATTGGAACTTCTGGTAAAGCTTTTTTACATGCTTCAATACCAAGAATATGAGCAGGATTATGTAATGGTGCAAAATCTGCATAAGATTTTATATCTTCAATTACTTTATCAGTAATTAAGACAGAATGATCATATGTATAACCATGAACTATTCTATGTCCTATTCCATCAATCTCATCTAAAGATTTTATAATTTCTAAATTAATTAATCTATCTAACATTATTTCAACGGCTACAGTATGATTAGGAAGATCTATTTCTTCTCTTATCTTTTCTCCGTTGTATTTAATAGTATAGAAGCTTCCTTCTAGACCAACACGTTCAAAATAGCCACTTGCAATTAGATTATTTTTATCCATATCAAAAAGGCTAAATTTAAGTGAACTACTACCTGCATTTACAGACATTATTTTCATATATATTCCTTCTTTCTTTAAATCTACTAGTATTATACTATAGTTTAAGATTTTTTCAAAGTATTAGGCAAGAAAGTTCATAAAAGAAGCGTTATTAAATTTTTTTAGTTTATGATTTTTGAGAGTATTATTATCAATTATGTATCATACATTTTCTTATAGTTATAAAAGCAGTTATCATATTCTCCTTGTGTCAGTCTAAATATATATTTATCTGGAAATATGTCTTTTTACAGCTTCATTTATTCTTCTTGTTTCTATTTCATAAAGCTTTGCTAAATCGCTATCTAGCATTACTTGTTTTTCTCTAATTTCATAGATTAAATTCTCTATTTTGATATTTTCTTTTACAAGCATCTCATTCATTTCTTAATCCTCCTTTGTGGTTTTTATTTTATTTATTAAGTTTTCTTTTATATCATTATCACTTATTAAGTTAATTGAAAATGTTTTATAACCTATTCTATTTATACTAGCACCACAGTGATATACTGTTTCGTTATCTAAGATAAAGTATCTATCATGAAAAGCATTATTATAGTAAACTGTTAAATTATTATACTGTTTATTATATTTTTTTATATCTTGTTCTGTAAGTAGATTATTATATTTAGTTATTATTATTACTTTTATACTCAGTCTTTTGATAATATCTAATATTGTATTATCTGCATAACTATCAACTATTACTAACTCTTTCTTTGCACTATTAAATATCTCATGTATTTTAGAATAAGCATCATAAATTTGTCCATTAAAATATATTTCATTAACCTTTTTCTTTTTTTCTAATTTTTGAAGATAATCTTCTAAAAGTTTAATCTTATCATGATCTTCTAGTACCATATTATTTATATATTTTTGCTCAAGTAAATTACTAGAAATATATTTTCTTATAGTTACAAAAGCATCCATTATCTTTATACTTACTTCTGTTGCAACTTTAGTCTTTAATACTGTTGCTAACATTGCAACGCCTTGCTCTGTGAAAACAGTATGACCTTTTCTAGAACCACCTTTTGAAGTCGCAATTTGCGACTTCAAAGAATTATACTCTTCTTCTGTAATTCTAAAGCAAAACCTTTCAGGAAATCTTTCAATATTTCTCTTTACAGATTCATTTATTCTTCTTGTTTCTGTCTCATAAAGCTTGGCTAAATCGCTATCTAGCATTACTTGTTTTCCTCTAATTTCGTAGATCATATTCTCTATTTTGATATTTTCTTTTACAAGCATCTCATTCATTTTTTATTCTCCTATAGTATATTTTAAATAACTAGTTATTGGCTATTACTCTATAGTGTTTTTGTTCGAATGTCAAGTAAAAAATGTAAAAAATATGTTACGAATTTTCGTAAATGTCATAATACCTTTATTTTATAAACTACATCACGAAAATTCGTTATTATTAAAAAATAACTTGCTTCTAGCAAGTTACTTAATTATTTAGATAAGTTATATGTATCTTTAGCAATTACTAATTCTTCATCAGTTGCTAATACATAGCTAGCAATAGATGAGTTTTTAGTAGTAATTAGACCTTCTTTATCTTTTCTAACTATAGTTTCTTCATTTAGTTTTTCATCAAGTTCTACTCCAAGTGGTTTTAGTTTAGTAAGTACTTCTTTTCTAATAATAGGATCATTTTCTCCACCACCTGCTGTAAAGATAATTGCATCTACTTTACCAAGTTTTAAGAAATATTTAGTAATATATTCTGCAATACGTTCAGTATACATATCAATAGCAAGAATAGTCTTTTTTTCTTTTGCTAGATAGGCTCTATCTATATCTCTTAAATCACTCATACCAGCGATTCCTTCAAGTCCACTTTTCTTGTTTAGAATATTATCTATTTCTTCATAAGTAAGACCTGTTTTTTTCATAATATAGCCAATAATACTATAGTCGATATCACCACTTCTTGTTCCCATCATAATACCTGCATTTGGAGTAAAGCCCATTGATGTATCTATACATTTACCTTCTTTAACAGCACTAATTGAAGCACCATTTCCAATGTGACAGATTATTAAGTTACCATCATGACCTAAGATAGTCTTCATTCTATTAGTTATGTATTGATGAGATAGGCCATGGAAACCATATTTTCTAACACCATATTTAACATACCATTCATAAGGAACTGAATATAAGAAGTTCTTCTCTTCAATAGTTTGATGAAAAGCTGTATCAAAGCAAGCGACCATAGTAGATGTAGGTATTTCTTCCATAAAAGCTTTAATACCAGTAATAGCAGCAGGATTATGAAGTGGAGCTAAATCTTTAATGTCTTCAAGTTCATTAATTACTCTATCAGTAATAATAACAGAATGAGAATATAGTGAACCTCCATGAACTATACGATGTCCAACTGCTTTAATATCATCAAGACGTTTTACAATACCTTTTTCCACAAGAGTTGTTAATAAAATATCAACAGCTTCTTTATGAGTTTTAATTTCTCTTTTTAAATATACTTTTTCATCATTAACTCTAATAGTATAATCACTATCAGGTGAACCAATACGTTCAAAGCTACCTTTTGTAATAACTTTTTCTTCTGGCATTTCATAAAGTCTAAACTTTAAAGTACTACTACCACAATTAACAGCTAATAATAGCATAAATCATCTCTCCTTTTACTTATTATATAACAATAACTAGAAAAGAACAAAAGTTTTTTTAATCAGTTATATGAAAGACAATGCTACCACTTAATTTATTTTTAAAATAATCTTTCTTAAACCAGTTTAATAAGCATAATATCTCTGTTTGGTCTTCAAAGTCTACTTTATCTATATCAAAGAATAGCTTTATACCTTCTATATAGAAACTATAATCTCGCCAATTTGGAATTTCTCTTCTTAAAAGTGGAGAAAAACCAAACCAGCTTAAATCTTCACTTTCATAATTATTATTAGCATTTTCTCCTAACTCTAGCATATATTTTTTACCATCTTCTGTTTTTATTAGGGAAATAGGCCACTCTTCATTAGGCTTATCTTCACTCCAGTATTCATCATCATATAGTGTAAAATTTAATAGAAAGAAAGACTTATTTAATTCTCTACATAAATCATGAATATTTTCATTAAACATATCTTTTTTTATTTCTAAACTAATTAAATTTTCTTCTTCCTTAACATTATATAAATCTAAATTAAATATTTTCCCAACTGATTGTTTTAATTTATTTAATTCTTCTTTTTCAAAAGGTTTATCATTTTTCTTTTCTAATACCATTGATGTAGCAACGGCACAACTTAAATATCTTCCCATATTTTTTTCCTCCTTACATTAACATTGTTATTTGCTTTTTAGATAGACCTGTTATTTCACTTATTAAAGGTATATCTATCTTTTTAGCAAGCATTGATTTAGCGATAGATTTTTTCTCATCTTTAGCACCTTTTTCTTCTGCTAATTGACTAAAATATTCTATCTTTAATGCTTCTTCTTCCTTTCTTCTTTTTTCTGGATCATATAGTCCTATATTATCAATATTATTTGTTAATTCATATAATCTTTCTGCTACTTCCATTAATTCATCGTCTCCTTCTGCTATTTTTTTAATTTCTAGATAATCATCTAACATTAATATCACTAATTCTTTATCTAATTTAGTTAACTCTTCTCCATTAAGATATTTATTATAACTTTTCATCATATCTATATGGATCTTCTCACTTGTTTTAGTTTCTATTATATTTTCATTATTTTTCATATAAAACTTAGATATGTTATCTTTTCCCAAGCATTTCTCAAAATTATCAAAGATATCAAAGTTAATCTGTATTACTTTTATTTTCTTACTATACTCTTCTCCTTTACTTAATAACTCAGCTTTGATTTTACAAAAATATGCATCATTTCGCTCTATTAAGCCATCCCAGTATTCACGATTACATTCTAAGTTAATAATATATCCTGGTAATGTAAAAATAAAATCTGATACTTTTTTCTTTTCTAGAGCATTTGATATTTTATATTCGACATTCTGTTCTTTAAAGTTTTTAATAATAAAAGTTTTATCTAGTCCA
The DNA here is from genome assembly GCA_944331955.1 of uncultured Bacilli bacterium. Taxonomy (GTDB): domain Bacteria; phylum Bacillota_I; class Bacilli_A; order RF39; family UBA660; genus Onthousia. The sequence continues at coordinate 1,499 of CALVIY010000026.1, read as the reverse complement.
GTTAATTTAGATATCATATCTCCTAAATATAAAAGACATCCACCCATAATAGATTTAAATACACTATCAAGTGTTCCTTCATAGACAAAGTTATTAGATATCATATATTCTTTAATCTCTTCATTAGAGACATTCTTTGGAATATTTTTAATTCGTTTTTTTATCATAATTCCTCCTTGCAAGTGTTATAGCATAGTATAAAAACTATTGCAAAAAGGCAATTTTGAAAATTCAGTCCTATTTTAAGGGTAGATTTTCAATTTTCTCCGGGTGAATTTTCAAAATTCATCCTTAAAAGTACCATCAATTTACAAAATTCATACTTTTTTAATTTTTTTCATAACCTCCTTTTCTCCATCTTTTTTATAAGTCGCTCTTTCTTTTACAATGTATCATAATAGTTATAATTAATCAAGTATTATTTTTCATATTTGAAACAATATTTTATATTTTTCCTTAGTAATCTTCTTCTAGTCTTACTAACAATTCTTCTAGATATTTTATTATTCTTTACTTTATAATTAATACCTAAAAAGGTAAAGCCTTCAGTACTCTTATATATTTTAGTTTTATTATTAAATTCTAATAGATAATCTCTATTAACAATAGATTCTAATATTCTTAAAATATTTTTTAATCTTTCTTTACTACTATCTAAGATGATACCATCATCCATATAACGGATATAGTATTTACAACCTAACTTTTCTTTAATAAAGTGGTCTAAGTCATTAAGGTAAAACACTGCAAGGAACTGAGATGTATAGTTACCTATTGGAAGTCCTGTATCTTTCTTATAGAAAGTATCCATCCCTAACTTACTAATAGTATTATTAATATAATCATAATTAGTAGTATTTAAGATATCTTTAATTAATAATAAATCTTCATTACTTAAGTATTTACTTAACTTATTAAGTAATATTTTATGATTTATATTATAAAAGTACTTACTAAAATCAAATTTAAGGATATAGAAAGTATTAGATTTATTTTTAATATTAACAAGATACTTATCTAATAATTTTCTAGCATAAGAAGTACCTCTACCTACTCTAGTTGCACAGTTACTATCTATTAAGTACTTATCTAAAGGTAATAGAATTTTCTTACAGATGATATGATTAACTATCTTATCTTCTAGGGTACTACTCATAATAAGTCTTTTCTTTTTCTCTTTTATTATAAAGATATGATAATTATTATAAATATAGTTACCACCATTAATTTTATCTACTAAGATATTACAATTACTATAATAATTCTTCTCAAAAAGATATAATTTCTTCTTATTTCTAATAGATTTTCTTATCTTTAAATAAGCATCTTCTATATCACTTAACTCTACTTTCACTTTTAATCCATCCATATATTAATTTAGTAATAGTAATATATTTCTTACTTATAGATATATACTTATCTTTAGATATCTCTTTATAAGTATATAGTTTATAGTAGTAATAATCTAATAATTTAACTTCTACTAACATTTTTCTTTG
>CALVIY010000025.1 GCA_944331955.1 uncultured Bacilli bacterium | reverse complement strand
AACCCATAATTATTTAAAAATGAGACTTACAAATGATAAAGGATATGACAGTGGAGTAGTTTATGTAAGTGATTATGGCTATGCGACAAGTGGAGGATATACAATAGATAGAGAAAGTTGCTTAAATGCGAAAATTTCTAACTGGAGTAGTAGTTATAGTGATTGTAAAAATAATGACTGGCTATATAATTCTAGTTATAGTTGGACCATCTCACCTATTGCATCTGTATCTTACAATGTATTCAATGTGACTGGAGGTGGTTCCATTTATTATGATAACGTTTTTAATAATAGTGGTACTTTCCGTCCCACCGTCTTTCTAAAGTCTAATATCAAAATAGTAGATGGCAATGGAACTGAGAATAATCCGTATATCTTAAAAAGTTAATAGACTATTGAATTTCTAATAATTAGAGATTCTTTTTTCTTTAAAAATAGTAAAATTTGTAAATGTTTCGCTTGACGATTTCCTTAATTTTTTCTATCATATATTATGTAGATAGGAGATTATTTATGGAGATTAAAAAGATTGTAACAGGGGCATTAGAGGAGAATTGTTATGTTCTAAGTAAAGATGGAACATGCTTGATAGTTGATCCTGGTAGTGATAGTAAAAATATTAAAGAATTAGTAGGAACTGACAAGATTATAGGTGTTTTGGTTACTCATGCTCATTTTGATCATATAGGAGCATTAAGGGATTTCTTAAATGCTAATAGAAGATTAAAAATTTTTAAGAAGAGTAATCTAACTGATTTAAAAGAAGTGAGTGTTGGTACATTTAGTTTTGTTCCTATAATGACTCCAGGGCATAGTAGTGATTCAGTTACTTTTTACTTTAAAGAAGATAATGCTATGTTTGTTGGTGACTTTATTTTTAAAGATACTGTTGGTAGATGTGACCTTCCTACAGGTAGTAGTGAAGAGATGGATAAATCTATTGAAAAGATTAAAGCTTATGATGATTCTATCTCTTTATATCCAGGACATGGAGAGGAGACTACTTTAGGTAGAGAGAAACAGTATAATTTGTATTTTATAGAAAAATAAGGAGTTGTGGTTATGTATATTGATTTAGTGGTATTAGTTGTTTTAATATTAGTAGTAGTTATGTATTTTAGAAGATTTTCAAGTTTTGTTTATTTTATAGGAATTGTAGATATCTTTTTAAGAATACTTACCTTTATTAAAAATAATATAGGACTTCCTGATCTTGCCGCAGTAATTGATAATTATATTCCAGAAAGTATCCTTGCTATTGTTGGTAATTATACTGATGGTATTCTTTATACAATTATTGCCTGGGCTTACATTATAATAATGACAGTGTTCTTATTTTATAATACTAAATTCTTTATTAAAAAGAAAAAAATATAGGAGATGATTAGTTATTTATGAAGAAGAATAATACTTGGATAAAAGTTGTAATTATAATTATTGTTTTAGAACTTGTTGTTGGAGGAGTAATTTTTGCATATAAAAAGTTTAATGCTGGAACTGATAATGATAGTAGTATTTCAACTAATGATAAAACAGTTAAAGAATTATATGATAAGATTGCCTATTATGATATAGATTCTCTTGATGTTATGAGTCCTAAAGTTATGCTATATTATGGTTACAAAAATATGGAAGTGGATGAGTCTATTAATTGTGAAGTTGTTAATACAACTGATGATACTACTGGTTATAGTTGTGAAGGTATAGTAGATTTTATTTCTAACGAGGATATAGAAAAAGAAGTTAAAGATATTTATGGACCAAGTGTAAATGTTCAGGCTACTTCTTTTGAAATAGATCCTAATCATTATGCTTTTTATGATGAAACAGCTTTAGGTTATGCAATTTTTACTAAAGATGAAGAAGTTAGTGTAGATCCTGTTAATTTAAATTTAAGTGATGCTAAAAAAGAAGATGATAATATTATTTTAACAGTAGAAATATTAGATGGAGTGTTTGGTACTGTTAAAGAAACTTATAATTTTACATTTACTAAAGAAAAAAATAATTATTATCTAACAAGTAAAGAAATAGTTACAAGTAAGGAGGACTAGTTTATGTTTGAAAAAATTAAAAGTGATATGGTAAAAGCGATGAAAGAACAAGATAAGTTTAGACTTTCTGTTATTAGAATGATTAAAGGTTCTATTGATAAAGAAAGAATTGATAAAAAAATAGAAATAACAGATGAAGTAGTTATTGATGTTCTTGCTAAAGAACTTAAAACTCGTGAAGAGTCTAGATTAGAGTTTAGTAGGGCAGGTAGAACTGATTTAGTAGAAGGCTTAGATAAAGAAATCGCTATTATTAAAGAATATCTACCAGAACCATTAACAGATGAAGAAGTAGATAAAATAATTAGTGATGCCTTTGAAGAGACAGAAGCATCTTCTATAAAAGATATGGGTAAAGTAATGAAAGTAGTTACACCTTTAGTTAAAGGTAAATGTGATATGAAAGAAGTATCTAGTAAAATAAAAGCGAAATTAAGTTAAAAAAACTATCCTTTCTACATATTCTATAGAAGAAAGGATGGTTTTTATTATGAAAATTATCGCTCATAAAAGTAATTTGTATAATAATAAAACATTTATAGAAGGTATTAATAGTATAGAAGGACTAACAGGTATTATGTTAGATATAGTTATGACTAGGGATAAGAAAGTATTGGTTTTTTCACCTGTTACTACTAATAAAATAACTATTAATACAATACAGAATAATAATTTAAGTGAATTAACTTATTATGATATTTTAACATTAGATGATGCACTTAATATGTTAAATAACTTTAAAGGAAAAATTATTATTAACTTATTACCTCTAAATGAAGCGTTACTTATAGAAGATTATCAGAAGATAGTTTCTAATAATTTAAGTTATACAGAAGAAGTTAAGAAAGTAACAGATAGGTTTCCTAACTTAGATATTTATGTTTGTAGTAGTAGTTATAATCTTTTATATCAAATTATTAGAGTGTTTACTAATAGAAAAAATGGAGTAGTACTAAGTGAAGATAGCGGTAGTTATATAGATGTAGATTTTTATATTTTTATACCTAGTATGTTAAATGAGAAAATAATGGCTGAACAGTTAAGTATAGGTAAAGAAGTAATGGTTAAAATGGAAGATGCTGATGATATATCTATAGTAATAAATTTTTTAGAAAAGAATAGAAAAAATAAAGAAAATTATCAATATATTACAAATCATGCGAAAATATTTTATTATAGTGTAAATAATATATAGGGATAGTTAAAAGTAAAGGATGTAGTTTATGAATAAATTAGAGATATTTAAGGAGTTAGAAAAATTAGATTTACCTAAAGATAAATATATAGTAATTAGTGGAGCGAGTTTAGTATGTCAAGATATTATAGATGAAACAGATGATATAGATTTAACTTGTTCTAAAGAGTTTTATGATGAGTTAGATTGGCCTATTAGAATAGGAGCTTTTGGGGTAGAAGTAAAATATATGGATTATTTTGAGATAAGTTATAACTTATATGAATATCAAGATGTAGTTTTGATTAATAGTTATAGGTTCTTATCATTAGAAGACTGTTTAGAGATTAAAAAAAGATTAAATAGACCTAAAGATAAGAAACTAATTAAAGAATTAGAATTAAAAGTATGTCTTAAAGATAATTATTATTTTGAAAGAAAATTAAGAGAAGAAGGAATTAAATTTATCGCTGGTGTTGATGAAGTAGGAAGAGGTCCTTTAGTAGGTCCTGTTGTCGCTGCTTGTGTTGTTTTACCAGAACACTTTAATTTAGATGGTTTAACTGACTCTAAAAAACTTAGTGAAAAGAGGCGAGAATACTTTTATGATGAGATTATGAGGCAAGCTTTAGGAGTAGGTGTTGGAATAATATCAGAAAAAGTAATAGATGAAGTTAATATTTATGAAGCGACAAAGATGGCAATGAAAGAGGCAATTAATAATTGTTCTTGTAAAGTTGAACACGTCTTAATCGATGCGATGAGGCTAGATATAGATATTCCTACTACTTTTATTATTAAAGGAGATTTAAAAAGTATTACTATAAGTGCAGCATCAGTCATCGCTAAAGTAACAAGGGATAGAATGTTAGATGAGTTAGATTTAAAATACCCTATGTATGACTTTAAGAATAATAAAGGTTATCCTACTAAGAAGCATTTAGAGGCCATTAAAAAATATGGAATAATAGATGAACATAGAAGAAGTTATGGACCTGTTAGTGAATATTTAGAGTTGACAAAGTAATAATTCTCATGTATAAATTTGTATGAAAGAAGGGATTAGATGTCTAAAAACTTAGTGATAGTGGAAAGTCCTAGTAAAAGTAAAACTATTGAAAAATATTTAGGTAATGATTATAAAGTAGTAGCAAGCCAAGGGCATATTAGAGATTTAGCAACTACAGGACATTTAGGTCTTGGTGTTGATGTAGAAAATGGATTTAAGCCTAATTATGTACCTTTAAAGGGTAAGAAAAAGATAATTACAGAGTTAAAAAAAGATGTTAAAGATGCAGAACATGTAATACTTGCAACCGACCCTGATCGTGAGGGAGAAGCGATTTCTTGGCATTTAAAAGAAGCTTTAAATATTAAAGATAAAGACTATGATAGAGTGTTATTTCATGAAATTACTAAAGATAAAGTACTTGATGCGATTAAACATCCTACTAAAATAGATGATAACTTAGTTAAGAGTCAAGAGACTAGAAGAATACTTGATAGAATAATTGGTTTTAGATTGTCTAAGTTATTACAGTCTAAAATAAAAGCGAAGAGTGCAGGACGTGTACAAAGTGTTGCCTTAAAACTTATTGTTGATAGGGAACGTGAAATAGAAGCATTTGTTCCTGAAGAGTACTTTACAATAACTGCTATCATCGAAGATACAGAAGCATCTTTATTTAAATATAAAGATGAAGATATTAAACTTCATAATGAAATCGATGCTAACAAAGTATTAGAGTCTTTAGGAGATGACTATAACTTAAGTAATATTGAAAAAAAGAAAAGAAAGAAAGCTAGTCGTGCTCCTTTTATAACATCAACTCTTCAACAAGAAGCATCTACTAAGTTAGGCTTTACGGCTAAAAAGACTATGTCTATCGCTCAGAAGTTATATGAAGGTATTGATTTAGGAGATGAGACAGTTGGTCTTATTACTTATATGAGAACTGACTCTATTAGACTTTCTGATGAGTTTGTAGGTAGTGCATTTCATTATATTGAAGAGAATTTTGGAAAAAAGTATATTGGTTATACTAAACATGCTAAGAAAACAGATAATGTGCAAGATGCTCATGAAGGTATTAGACCTACTAGTATATTAAGAGATCCATTAAAAGTAAAACAATATCTATCTAATGATGAGTTTAAATTATATAGTCTAATCTATAAAAGAGCCTTAGCATCTCTTATGGCAGATGCTACTTTAGATCAAACAACATTAATATTTAATAACAATGATTATAAGTTTAAAGCGACTGGAAGTATCTTAAACTTTGATGGTTACTTAAAAGTATATAGTGATTATGAGAAGAATGAAGATAAAATTATTCCTGAACTTATAGAAGGAAATAATTATAAAGCTAGTGATATTTTATCTGAACAACACTTTACTAAACCACCTGCGAGATATACAGAAGCTAAGCTTATTAAAGAAATGGAAGATTTAGGAATAGGACGTCCTTCTACTTATGCTAAAACTATTGATACTATTAAAGAGCGGGGTTATGTGAAAGTAGAAGAGAAAAAGTTTGTACCAACAGAAATAGGAATAGAGACAACTGATAAACTACAAGAGTTCTTTAGTGATATAATAAATGTAGAATACACTAAAAATATGGAAGAAGAACTTGATAAAATCGCTGATGGTAATTTAGTTTGGAATGAAGTATTAAGAGAGTTTTATGATGTCTTTGAACCACGTGTTAAGAAAGCTTTTAGTGATATGGAGAAAAAGGAAGCGGAAGAGACTGGGGAAATGTGTCCAGAATGTGGTAATCCGTTGGTTAAAAGACAGGGACGTTATGGAGAGTTTGTCGCTTGTTCTAATTATCCAGAATGTAAATATATTAAAAAGTCCGAGAAACAACTAATTGAAGTATGTAATTGCCTTAAATGTGATGGTAAAATCCTAGAAAGAAAAACAAGACGTGGTAAGACATTCTATGGATGTAGTAACTTTCCTAAATGTAAAGAAGCTTATTGGGATAAACCTACTGGTGAGAAATGTCCAAACTGTGGAGAGATGCTTATAGAAAAAGATAATAAAATTAAATGTAGTAAGTGTGATTATGAGCAAGCCTAAAAGGGCTTTTTTTCTTTAACTTTTTGATATATAATTAATTAAGAATATATGAAAGATAGTGATGATATGGAAAGTAGGAAAACACCTTTAAGATATGAATATCAACAAAAAATACGTAGTGGTAAAATAAAAAAGAAAAAGAAAAAATTAAGATTTAGAAAATGGGTTATAGTTGTTTTTCTTATTTTCTTTTTGAGTATTTTTGTCTTTTCTTCTTATAAATTGTATTCTTGGAATAAAGATAATAAAAAAGTAGAGAAGATAAAAGAGGATACTATAGAAAATACTGAAGTTAAAGAAAAAGAAGATACAGAGAATACAGAAAATGTTAATCCTCCTGATAATAAAGATAATGATTATTGGAACTATATTAAAATGAGTCTTCTAGAAGTTAATTTTAGAGATTTAGTTGCAAAGAATTCAGATACTGTAGGATGGATTCAAGTAAAAGGAACAAACATTAATTATCCTATAGTGCAAACTACTGATAATAGTTATTATTTAAATCATGCTTTTGATAAGACTTCTAATGATGCTGGATGGGTATTTATGGATTATAGAAATGATGCTGTTAACTTTAACCAAAATACGATTATTTATGCTCATAGTAGATATAATGGTACTATGTTTGGAAGTTTAAAAAATATTTTAAATAGTTCTTGGTATACAAATAAAGATAATCATATCATAAGACTTTCAACACCTACAGAAAATACAATGTGGCAAGTATTTAGTGTTTATACTATACCTAAAGAAAGTTATTATATAACACCTAGTTTTAATACTTTAGAAGCTTATGAAGAATTTTTAAATACAATTAAAGGTAGAAGTGAAGTAGAGTTTTCAGGAACAGTTAATATAAATGATAAAGTGTTAACACTGTCAACTTGTCAGGATAATTTTGGTAATAGAATCGTTATGCATGCTAAGTTAATAAAAAAAGAGTTAAGATAAGGTTATAGATTTTATTTTTTGTATATAATATTAATGTACTTGATATAGAAATTTGACATCTTAAGCTTTTTAGTATATAATTAATATCAAGTAAATGTTCTCGCTTGTGGTTGGTGCGAGTAATAAATCATACCATTTTGTCAAATGTTCTCGCTTGTGGTTGGTGCGAGTAATAAATCATACCATATAGTAAATTAAAATTCCTTATTCTATAATGAATAGGGAATTTTTGTTTATAAGGAATTTATAAATTTTAAAAATCGAATTTATGTATTAACGAACGTATATTTAATATGGTACATTTAAGTTACAAATATTAAGCAGAGGTGTTCGTCATATGAAAATTAAAGAAGGATATGTTTACCATATTAAGGAAGAATATTTTAAAGTTGTTAGAGATGAAAAATTAATGAAAAATCACGAAGGTAATTTTACACGACCAAATTATTTTTGTATAAAGCTAGATAATAGTGAAATAATGTGGTTTATTCCTATGAGTAGTAAAATAGATAAATATGAGGAAATAATAGAAAAAAAGATAGAAAAATATAAAAAATGTGACACTATTGTAATTGGTAATTATAGAGGTAGAAAACATGCATTTTTAATCCAAAATATGTTTCCTATAATTGCTAAATATATAGATCATATTGATACAGTTAATGGTAAAGCATTACAAGTACCATCCGAAACAAGACGTATAATACTAGAAAAAGTAAATAAAGTATTTAAGCTGAAGAAAAAAGGTGTAAATTTGATTTTTCCTGATGTTGATAATATTAAAGGAATATTATTGAAAGAACTAAAAAAAGAAGAAAGTTAATATTAATATTATTTACATAAAGGAATAAATTTTATTTTTTGTAGATTGACTTAATCTGAAAAATCTAGTATGCTTATTATGAAGATAGGGAACCTATCTAATATATTCAAAAGAGGAGGAAATATGAAAAACTTAAAAACAATTTTATCTATGATTATTGTTGGATGTTGTGCCTTTATTCCAATGATGAATGTAGATGCTGCAGAAACTTATGAAGCAAGTAGTAAAGAAGATTTCTTAAATTATATTAATACTTCTGCAGATGGTGATACTGTTAAATTAACAACAAGTATTACTTTGGATAATGTTAATGAGATTATTCAAATTACAAACAAAGAGATAACTATTGAAGGCGTTGGAGATGTAACAATTACAGGATTCCGTGATGATGCTATAGATAAGTCAACTCTTATAGGTAACTATTCTATTATAGTAGCAGGTGAAGGAGCAAAAGTTCATGTTAAAAACCTTTCTTTAGAAAGATCTCAAAAATATGGTGTACAAGCTTATAATGGCGGTTATGCTAGTGTAGAAAATGTATATATTAATGATTGCCGTTATGGTGGAGTTCTAGTTAATGCTGGTACTGTTGAAATCATTAGTCTTAGATTAGGATTTAATGGTTCAAACAAAGATGAAACTGGAATGAGTGTTCTAAATAATGGTATTGAAATATCTAAATCAAATAAAATTGCTGATTCAGATAATCAACCAAGTATTATTATGAATGGTACACTTAATTCTGATGTATCTGAAAATGTAATTTATTTTGCTAGTGATGAAAATGATGGAACAACAGAATTTTTTATTGAAAATACTGCAACTACTACTGATAAAATATTAGTAAACGATAATAAAGTTGTAGTTACTGATGCTACTAATGAAGTTAAATTTACTAGTAATGAAATGAAAGCAGATACTGTAGTTGAAGGTGATGAATACGTTCCAAATATTGATGTAACTGATCCAGTTGAACCTGAAACTCCAGTAGAAGAAGTAAAAAATGAAGAAGTTAATCCAGAAACTAGTGATGGAATCTTACTATTCTTAGGTTTAACAGTTGTAGGTTTTGCAGGTACAGCTTTAGCTTACAGAAGACTTCATAATTAATAATAATTAAGGCATTGCATAAGCAGTGCCTTTTTTCTTTTCTAACAAAATTGTAAGGAAATAATCATTGATATTATGTTATCATTTAGTTGGTGATAGATAATGAGACAAAAGGTTAGAGATATAGTGTTTTTGATATTAGGGGTTAGTTTAACGATTCTTTTCTTTACAGTAGTAATACCAGTACTTGCAATTATAGGATTAATTAAAGTGATTTCTATGATTAGACACTTTAAAGCTCATCATAAATTTGTTAAAATAAATCCATAAGGTGATGAATTTATGGAATATTTAGATTATTATGATGAAGATGGTAATTATTTAGGTTATAAAACAAGAGATGAAGTTCATAAAGAAGGACTATGGCATAATACTGTTCATTGTTGGTTATATGAGATGGATGGTAGTGTTTACTTTCAAATAAGAAGTAGTAGTCATAAATTTTATACGACAGCATCAGGACATGTTTTAAAAGGTTAGACTATTGAAGAGGCTTTTAGAAGGGAAATAAATGAGGAGATTGGTCTTGATATAGATAGTAGTGATGCAACACTTGTAGATATTGTTCCATGGCGTATGGATAAAATGAAAAATGGTACTCTTATTAAAAATAGAACGAAAGCGAATGTTTATGTTGATTTATTTGAAGGAGATTTAGATAGTTTTAGATTTGATCCTAATGAAGTATTAGGTGTTGTTAAAGTAAAGGCAAAAGATGCTTTAGATCTCTTTAAAAATGGTAAAGGAGAAATAGAAGCTGAAATAATTACTACTAAAGATAATAAAAATGTAAAGATAAGTAAACTAGTTAGTATAGATGATTTTCTTGTAATGGAACACAAAACAACTTATGATAAATATAAAGATGTGTTAAATAAAGTAATAGAAATTACTAAATAAGTAGTAATTTCCTTTTATTTTTGGTACAATACTTTCTAAGATAGGAGATAGATAAAATTGAAAGATGCTTATACTAAAAGTAGTAATGATATTTTAAAAGAGTTAAGTAGTAAAAAAGTTGGATTAAATGAAAAAGAAGTAACTAAAAGAATAGATGAGTATGGTTTTAATGAAATAGAAGCTAAGAAGCCTAAAACTATATTAGAAATGGTTATAGATGGGCTTAAAGATAAGATGATTTTAATACTTTTACTTGCATCAATTCTTTCCTTTATACTAGGAGAAGTAGCAGAAGGGGTAGTTATATTAATAATTATCTTTATAAATACTTTAATTAGTATAATTCAAGAGAAGAAAGCAATGAATGCTATTATTGCTTTAAGAAATATGAATGCTCCTCATACTACAGTTATAAGAGATGGAAAGAAGAAAAATATTCTAACTAAAGAAGTAGTTCTTGGAGATATTGTTTATTTAGAAGATGGTAATATTGTCCCTGCTGATATTAGATTAATAGAAGAGAATGGTTTAAAAGTAGATGAATCATCTCTTACAGGAGAAAGTGTTCCTGTAGAAAAAGATGCTAATGTTACTTTAGATAAAAATACACCTTTAGCAGATAGAGTTAATATGGTTTATTCATCAACTATTATTTCTTATGGTACTGCTATTGGAGTTGTAGTTGGAACAGCTACTAATACAGAAGTAGGTTCTATTGCAACAATGTTAGAAGATACTGATAGTTTAGATACACCACTTAAAAGAAAACTTAATAAAGTAGGAGAAGTCTTAAGTATTATTGGTATTTTAGTCGCTATTCTTATATTTATAATAGGGCTTATTTATGGTAAAGACTTTATCTCTTTATTAATGGTTTCTATATCTTTAGCAATTTCTGTAATACCAGAAGGATTACCTGCTACTGCTACTATTGTAATGGCTTTAGGTGTATCTCGTATGGCTAAGAAAAATGCTTTAGTAAAGAAACTTCCTGCTGTAGAAGCTTTAGGTAGTGCCACTGTTATTTGTTCTGATAAGACTGGTACTCTTACTTTAAATAAAATGACAGTTGTAAAAAGTACTTTATATAGTGATATTATTAATAAAAATGATGAGAATACCTTTAATGATGACTTAATAAAGTGTGCTTGTTTATGTAATAATGCTTATATTGATAAAGATAAAGTAATAGGAGATCCTACAGAAGGATGTTTATTAACTTATGCTAAAAATAATGGGTATGATGTTAATAATATTAAAGAAAATAAAGTTTTATTTACAGAAACCTTTGATTCTGTTAGAAAAAGAATGAGTGCTGTCATTAAAGACAAAAAGGGATATTTAGTTTATTGTAAAGGTGCTCCTGAAGAATTAATAGATGTATGTAGTTATGCTAGTGTTGATGGAAAAAAAGTTAAACTTACTGGTGAAGATAAGGATAAAATTAAAGATTATTGTGTCACTATGTCTAGTAAGGGGTTAAGACTATTAGGTTTTGCTATGAGAAGTATTAATACTCTTCCTAAAGAAGGGGATATGATAGAAGAAGATTTAACTTTTATTGGTATTATGGGAATAATTGATCCTCCTCGAGTTGAAGTTAAACATGCTATTAAGACTTGTCATGAAGCAGGTATTAGAGTAATTATGATTACAGGAGATCATAAATTAACGGCAAGGGCTATCGCTAAAGATCTTGGTATTTATAAAAAAGGTGATTTAGTAGTAGATGGTGAAACTTTAAGTAAAATGAGTGATTTAAAACTTCGTAATACAATTAAAGATATTTCTGTCTTTGCAAGAGTTACACCACAAGATAAACTTAGAATTGTTAATGCTTTAAAGAAAAATAAAGAAATAGTTGCAATGACAGGTGATGGTGTTAATGATGCTCCTGCCTTAAAGAAAGCTGATATTGGTGTTGCCATGGGTATTACTGGTACAGATGTTGCAAAAGATGCCGCTGCTATGATTCTTTTGGATGATAATTTTACAACTATAGAAGCCGCAGTTAAAGAAGGTAGAAGAGTATATCGTAATATTCAAAAAGTAATACAATACTTACTAGCAGGTAATATTGCAGAAGTATTAACTATATTTGTATCTATGTTATTTAACTTACCGAGTCCTTTACTTGCTGTTCATATTTTATTTATTAATCTTGTAACTGATACTCTTCCATCTCTTGCTCTTGGAATAGATCCAGCAAGTCCTAATGTTATGAAACATAAACCAGTTAAAGAGGGAAGTCTGTTTGAAAAAGGACTTGTCTTTAGAATAGGTTTTTATGGAGTGTTCCTTGCAATTATTACTTTGGTCGCTTACTTTATAGGATCAAATGATAGTTATGATGTAGGTATGACTATGTCATTTACTGTTTTATGCCTATCACAGATATTCCACTCTCTAAATCAAAGTTCAAGTATAACATCTCTATTTAGTAAAGACTATCCAAGAAATAAAATGTTATTCCTTTCTATAATAGGATCAATTTTCTTCCTTATGATTGTTTTATTTGTAACACCTATAAGAGAATTCTTCTCACTTAGTGTATTAAGTGGAAATGAATGGTTAATAGTTATATTACTATCTTTATCACCAATTCTTATAGTAGAAATATTTAAAGTGATAAAAAGACATTTAGGAATGGATAGTTAGTATGGTAGTAAATAAGAAGAGGATAGTTTTAAGTAATAAGATCTATCCTCTATTTGCAGGACTTTCAAGTGACCTTATCTTCTTTCTTGCTATCAATACTTTATTTTTAACTGAAGTAAAAGGGTTCAGTGCTTTAGAAATTAGTTCCTTTACAACAATTAGTTTGTTAGTAATGATTATATTAAATCCTCTAGTTATGAAAATAATTAATAGAATAGGAGCTTTAAACTCTGTAAAATTAGGGGTAGTTTTTCTATTCTTGGGAGCCTTCTTAATAACTTTTGGTGTAAATTATATAACTATTTTATTAGGATATATATTCTATGAAGCATTTTATTATTTTAAAAAAATGGATACAGTTTTATTAAGAAAAAATTTATTATTCTTACATGAAGAAGAAAAACAATTAGAAATAGAGAGTTATCATTCTTTAATTTATGCTGTTGTTACTATGTTTACAACTTTTGTATCAGGACTTCTTTTTAATTTAAATAATTATTTACCTATGATATGTTGTTTAATCTTTTGTTTTATAAATATTATTTTAGTTAATTTTCTATATGAAGTAAAAACTCCTAATAGAGTAATAAAAAATAGTAAAAGAAAAATTAAAACAACACATTTAGTATTTTTAATCTTACTTTTATTTTCAATTACTTATGCTATTATTGATTTAGGACAAAATAATGCTCAGTTATTTATTCAGTATAATTTAGGAAGTTTTCTTTCTATTAATGATGTAGCGATATACTTATCTATAATTATTAGTGCTTCTAGAATTACAAGAGTAATTGTTAACTATTCTTTTATAAATATTTATAATAAATATGAAAATAGAGTTTTATCTATTATAGGTTATGCTTTAATATTATCATTTTCTTTAATAATACTAGGTAGTTTTATAACTCCTAAAATAGTTGGAATTGTTTTAATGAGTATAGGTTTCTGTATGTTTTTAGGAATAAAAGATCCTTTTGAAAATTATATTAAAGACTTATTACTTAATAATACTAATCCAGTAGATCATGAAGTAGTAATAAATAAATTAAATTATGTAAGAAAAATAGGAAGACTAGTAGTTAGTAGTTTAATTACGTTGATACTTCTAAAAGATAATCTTACTTATGTAATGGTGTTCTTATTAGGACTATCTTGTTTTAGCTTAGTAATTGTTTATGAAATATATAAAATATTAAAGAAAAAGAAATATGCTTAAAATATCTTGAAATATAGATATTTTTGTTTTATTGTCTATGCTAATTTTTATGCACAAAATATAATAAATTAGTGCATAAAAATTAGTTTATTGACCATAAAGTTATACATTATTGATTTATGTTGTAAAAAAACGCAAAAAATATAAAAAATGCGAGAAAAAGCAACATATATATAAGGTTTTATGAAAAATTAAGAGTTATTGACACTAAAATGCCAAAAAAAGTCAAATTGGTGTCGATAACTTCTTCTTTTTATGATAAAATTTAATAAAAGGAGAAGAAAATTATGGAACAAATATATAAAAGGGAAACTTATTTAAAAAAAATTAGAGGTTTTTATAATGATAATGAAACTATAAAAGTAATTACTGGTATTAGAAGATGTGGTAAATCTTTTCTTTTAAAGTCAATAATCGAAGAATTAAAAGATAATGGAATATTAGATAAAGATATAATCTATATTAGATTAGATGTTCCACCATTTAATACTATAAAAGAATCTAAAGAATTAGAAGATTTAATAAAGAATTCTTTAAAAGATGATAATTTTAAATATTTATTTATTGATGAAGTTCAAAATGTAGAGGATTTTGAAGAAGTAATTGACGGCTATAGAGCAATAGGAAACATGTCAATATTTATAACTGGTTCAAATTCTTATCTTTTATCAGGAGAGCTTGTTACAAAACTAACTGGTAGAAAAATAGAAATAGAAATGCTACCACTTAATTTCTATGAATATATAGAGATGAAGAAAATGTTTAATAAAGAAATAAATACTAATATATATTTAGAATTTGAAAATTATGTTAGAAACGGAGGATTTCCTGGTTCTATTAAATATGATAATGAGGAAGACAGAAAAAGATATACTGAAAATGTCTTAGATGATATCTTTAATAAAGATATTAAAGTTAATGAAAAAATAAAAAGCACAGATACTTTTAAGAATATACAAACATTTATTATAAATAATTTTGGTACTATGATTTCTGCTAATAGTATAAAAAAGTATTATAAAAGTAAAAATATTAATATAGATATACGAACTATTAATAGATATATTAATATCTTAGAAAATGCTAAAATAATTTATCCTTGTAATACCTTTGATATAAAATCTAAAAGAGTTTTAAATGGAGAAAGAAAATATTATTTAGCAGATACTAGTATTTATTTTACCTTTAATACTGATAATAGAATTAATTATGGACCAGTACTTGAAAATATATTACATAATTATCTGGTTAGTAAAGATTATCATCTAAGTGTTGGTAAAATAGGCAAATTAGAATGTGATTTTATTGCAAGAAAGGGAAATGATAATTATTATTATATTCAAGTGTCTAAAAATATTGAAGATGATAAGACAAGTATAAGAGAATATAGACCATTCTATGAAATTAGAGATATGTATCCACGTTATTTATTCTTACTTGATATGATATTTAAAAAGAATGTAGAGGGTATTAACAATGTTAATATTGTAGATTTTATTTATAATAATGAAGATTTAAAATAATAATGAATTTATCTATATGATAAGTTCTTTTTCTATGATATTATATTGTCAAAGGAGAAATATCTTATGAAACAAAAACTTGATATTAAATATAATATACCAAATGTTAAAGCTTTTTTAAGTGTATTTAATTTAAATTTAGAACATTATAATGATTTATCTATAAATGATGAGATAAAGATTTTAGATAAAGAGAAAGAAGTAGGTAGTGTCCTATTTAATGAAGATAAAATAGAAATAACATCTAAAAGTATTTATGGAGATTTGAAAGCTAGTACAGATTATGCTAGTGCCTTCACTTTAACTGATATAGAATCTTTTGATACTATTGGGGCACTTGGACTTTTTGCAAGTTTTAGTAATACGTTTAAATTTACTTTAGGAGACAAATTAACTGGGGATTTAAACTTTGCAATAAAATTAGATAATGAGTTTGGTAATAGAGCTAATTTACATGCTGTATTGAACTATCAAGATGATAATAAAAAATATATTATGAAGTTTCAAGAAGCAGGCTTTCCTTTATATTATTTAGAAGAAGGTGAAGACTATCAGGAAAAAATTATTTATAATTTATTTGATTCATATGATTATTCTTATATTCATCACTCTTTAACTAAGAAAGTAATAGATAATAATATAGTTAAAAGCTATTATGAAAGTGCCTTTATAGGAAAGGGTTACTATAATAAAAAAAATAATACCGCAGTTAATGTTAAAGAAATTGATAATAAATTAGTTGATAAAAAATATTTAGAGTTTCCTAAAAAAGGAGTAGATGATGAAGAGGTTGAAGTAATAAATAAAGGAGAAGTCTTTACATCTATAAGTCCTAATACAATAGATAAAATTAAAATTTTAATAGAAGAATTTCCATTTTTAGAAAAAGTATTTATATATTCATTTAATAATTTTAGTAATAAAGAAGTTTATGCTTTGTTTGGTATTAATAAAGATAAATTTTCTTTAGATAATTTCTACTTTGATAAAGGTAAGATTTTAGAAAAGTTTTAAATAGTTAGTTTAATAAAAAATAGTCCCTAAAAAAGACTATTTTTATACTTTTTTTGCTACTACTATTAAATATGAGTTATCAATATCAAAATAACAAGTCTGTAAAACTAATATTTCACTATTAGATTCAATGTTAATACCTGTATCATAGATAGAATTATTCTTTAACCAGTTAAGATGTTTACTATATTCATCATCTGTAAAATTTATATTAACATGTTGTAGGGCAGTAGTAGCGATATAAATAGAAAATATTTTATAATTATAAACATTGTCTATAGTCTTAAGTGTAATATCATTATGGTTATGATAATATTTTTCATCTAAATAGTTTTCTAATAGATGAAAGTCTGTATATACATTTTCTGAATTATGTCCATAAATTAATATTTTCTTATCATCTATATTATTTCTATAATCAAGAAAATTACTGCCTAGATCATTTTTTGATTTATCAAGGTAATGATTAAGATAAAATTCATTATCAGTTCCTTTTACGATTGGAGTTACTAAATTAGTATTTTCTATAGAAAGTTCGGCAATAATTTCTTCATTGTTAAATTCTTTTTGATAATTTAAGATAATATTTTCATTATTCTTAACATTTAAAGTACTTATATCTTGATATATTTTCTTATTATTATGTTCTTTCTTATCACTATCTTGACTTTGAAAAGTAACTACTAGAAAAATACTACTTATTAATAATAAAACAATAGTGCATATTTTTATAATTTTTCTTTTCATAAGGTCTCCTAAGTCTAAAAGAATCCCATTAGGAATTCTTTTTCATAACTACTAGATAAGTTCCACTTAATATAAGTAATAAAGGTAAGTATAAATTTTCACTTTTTGACTTTGTTCCTGTAGGCGGTGGAGTAATTTCTAATTCATCATTTGAATCATCAGGAATATCAACAACTGGTATTTCTTCTTTCTTTTTAGGTTCATAAATATAGGTAACAGTGATTGTACCATCAATATATTTACCTTTTTCTTCTCCATCTATCTTATATAGAGTATAACCATCAAATTCTTTTTCTTCTGTCTTATAGTTTTTACCTACCATATCAGTAGTTGTTATATCTTCAGTTAAAACATTACCTTCAGTATCTATATATTTTGCAATAACAGTTCCTTTTCTTGCAGAGTAAGTAAATTGTAAATCAAGATTAAACTCATAACCTAAATAGGAATTATTAATGTAAGAGCCTGCTGTATATAAAGTGCTGTTTAGAGTATAACCACTAGTATTAGAGTTTAAAGTTCCAGCATTTTCTTTAATATAATTATCACCCTTAACTTCATCTCTCATATATGTTCCTATTGATAATTCTTCAGAATCATTTTCTTTATACTCATCATTAAAACCAAAAGAAATACCTTTATTATAGAAATAATCATAACTTAAAGCGATAATATCAGGATTAGTCTCAAGGTTATATGTAAATCCTTGTTCCATTCCATAACTTTCAAAGAAGTCATCTAAAGCATCATCTGATAGGTTAACAAGTTTAGTGGCATTAGTACCATGTTTTTCATTGTAGTATTTAAGAAGATATTCTTCGATAGAGTTATAGCCATGAGATTTAATTTCACTTAAAATATCCTCAATATTAGTAGACATACTAATAAATATACCTAAGTCTTTATAAGCACTGTTTGTTGTAGTAAAAGGATCATTTTCTCCTAATATTTCTCTAATAATACCATCAGGGAATTGATCTAGTCTTGTATAATTAGTACTGTATTTTTCATTATAAAAGTCTAATAAGTATTTAGTATAATCATTAATACCGTTTGTATAACCTTTATCTTTTAAAGCTTTATCAATTATCTCATCAGTCATATTCTTGTTACTCGAATTAGGTATTAGTGCTTTTAAGGCTGTATTATAAGTTCTATTAACATGATAGTTTTCATTTACTGTCTTTCCATTAAATAATAAAGAACTTTTACTTGTATTATCACTTAACTTATCATAAACGATATCTTCTTTAGGAAATATTTCAAAAGATGTATCATCATAATTATAAGTAAAGCTTGATAGATTATTAATAACAAAATTAATATTTATTTTATCTCCTGGTTGAATAGTATTACTCATATAAAGATTATTCTTATCATCACCATAAATATTTTTAGCAAATTCAGTAAAGACATCAGGTGATATTACAATAGTATCTAAATCATAATCTTTAGGAATAGTAACATTTACAGTAACAGAGCCTTCAAACCAATATGGTCCAATATCCATTTTACTAAAGTCATAATCAATAATAAGTCCTTCACTTGTTACTTTTCTTTTAGGTTGTACTGCATTCCATCTACTAGATGTTTCATTATTGTTCCTTGTGTTTTCTAAAGCTTTAACATCAGTTATAAAACATATACTTAAGATTAATAAAAAAATACTAAAAAATATTCTTTTCTTTGCCATTTTTTTCCTCCCATAAATATTATTCCCAAACCTTTATATTTTATGCAGAATAAGTAAAAAATGTTTGGTAATAGTAATTCATATATTTTCTTAAAATAGACATATGATTATATGAGAGGAGAAATGCTCATGTTTACAAGAGGAATAGATAAAAGAATGAAAATTATTCTTTTAATATTTAGTAGTATTTTATTAGTAATAGTCTTAAGAGTGTTTTATGTACAAGTAGTAGATTATAAAAAACTATCAACTCTTGCTAGTGACTTATGGAGTAGAAATCTTCCTATTGAAGCTTCACGTGGTAGGATACTTGATAGAAATGGAGTGGTTCTTGCAGATAACATCACAACTACATCTTTAGTTTTAATACCTAATCAGATTAAGAATAAAAAAGAAGTTACGACAAAGTTAGCGGATATTTTAGGGGTAAGTTTTGATGAGATGAAAGAACATGTTTATAAAGAAACATCTATTGAAAGGGTTCATCCTGAAGGAAGAAGACTATCTTATGAAGTAGCAGATAAAATAGAAGCCTTAAACTTTGATGGAGTTTATTTAGTTAAAGAGTCTAAAAGATATTATCCAAATGAAGAAATGTTATCTCATGTTCTAGGGTATGTTGGAATAGATAATCAAGGTTTATCTGGAATAGAGTTACAGTATGATGATTATTTAACTGGTGAGAATGGAGCGATTAAGTATTTTAGTGATGCAAAGGGAAATAAACTAGAACTTACTGATTTATATATAGAACCACAGGATGGTATGGATTTACAACTTACTATTGATATAAATATTCAAAAGTCTATTGAAAGAGAACTTGATAATGTTGTCGATATGTTTAATCCTGATATGGCTCTTGCCGTTGTTATGGATCCTAAAACAGGGGAGATACTGGCGATGAGTTCTAGACCTAATTTTGATCCTAATAATTATCAGGATTACTCCCAAGAGGAGTTATCACGTAATCTTCCTATATGGGCTAGTTATGAACCTGGTTCTACTCAAAAGATTGTAACAACAGCAGCGGCAGTAGAAGAAGGAGTAGTAGATTTATTTAAAGATGAGTTTACTGATACTGGTTCTGTACAAGTAGATACTGCAAGGATTAAATGTTGGAAAGCAGGAGGGCATGGCCATCAAACTTTCCTTCAAGTCTTACAAAACAGTTGTAACCTAGTAGAACAGCAAGAGATACTTTCAATAATGAAAATACTACTCAATTTTCAAAGGAAAAATGTAGTAG
>CALVIY010000024.1 GCA_944331955.1 uncultured Bacilli bacterium | reverse complement strand
AGTTATGGAAGAACATATATTGCAACAGAAAATAGAAAAATTGCTTCTGTATCAATAGGATATGCAGATGGAATACCAAGAAATTTATCTAACAAAAATATGCAAGTCAAAATAAATGAAAGTTATGGTACTGTGATAGGTAGAATTTGTATGGATCAATTACTAATTGATATTTCTGATATATCAAATGTAAAAGTTGGCGATATTATAACAATTATAGGAGAAGATGATAATCTTACTGCTGAACAAGTCGCTGATAAAGCAGATACTATAACAAATGAATTGCTATGCAGACTTGGAGATAGACTAGCAAGAATTATTGTCTGATAAAGAAATTGCATCAAAATTTGAAAAACTGAATTTTAATGAAAAACTAGATGTGTTTAGTGAGGTAATAATTAGGTATGATAATGAAACTTACTTTAAAGAAAAAACTTTAGTTATATCACTAGGATTAACTTTAAGTGGTTTTGATATAGCTAATCAAATACAGACTTTTAAAAAAAGTCAAAGTGTTTAATAATATAAATTGTTATTTGAAAACTTAATATTTTAAATAATGATTTATAGAGGTACTCTCTTTCATTAAGAAAATATTGAGTTTTTACTAGCAAATTTTGTAAGAACTCAGTATTTGAGTTCTTTTTTGTTTAGAATTTAATAATCTTAATGTGAGGAGGGAATGATTTTGAATACAAATACGATTGAAGAATTACAATTTTTTACAGATTCGAAAGAATTGCCTAAAGAGTACCTCATTTTAAAATTAAGGATGTCATTTAATAAGGAACTTTTAGAAAATAAAATAATATCCTATAACATATATAGTAAAATGCAAAAACTATTAATTAAAAAAATGGACAAGATTATTTTAGAAGAAAAATCGTGAAAATATAAGAAAGGAGAGCAAAATGGATATAATTAAAGCAAGACAAGAATTAATATTTGGTAGAACAATATATGACATGAATTTAAAAGTTGCTGATTATGGTAGGGTTTCTACAGATAAAGATGATCAAATAAACTCATTAGAAAATCAAGTTAATTATTTTAATGATATGATTGACAATGTTAAAAGTTGGACTCATGTTGCCAGTTATAGTGATGAAGGAATTTCGGGTACACAGGTATATAAAAGAGAAGAATTTTTAAGAATGATTGAAGATGCGAGATTAGGGAAAATTGACCTGATTCTAACAAAAGAGGTATCCAGGTTTGCTCGTAATACGATTGATAGCATAAAATATACACAATTATTATTGCAGTATGGTGTTATAGTGTTTTTTATATCTGATAATATAAACACCATTTATCCAGATAGTGAATTTAGATTAACTCTTATGGCATCAATGGCTCAAGACGAGGTCAGAAAATTATCTGAAAGAGTAAAATTTGGAGTTAGAAGAAGCGTTAAAGATAGAAAAGTTGGTGGTGGTGGACTTTATGGCTATAACAAAAAAGATGGGAAATTAACTATAATTGAAAGTGAAGCAAAGGCAGTTCAAATGTTATATGATTTATATTCAACAGGTGAATATGGCTTTAAAAAAATTGGAGAAACTTTAGCACAAAATGGTTATTACACACGAAAGGGGAAAGTATTTAGTGATGTAACATTAAAGAAGATGTTAAAGAATCCTAGGTATAAAGGGTTTTATACAGCAAATTTAACCGAAGTTCAAGATTATAAAACTCATAAAAAAGTTGCAAAACCAGAAAGTGAGTGGATAGTTGAAAAAGATAAAAATGGTAATATTCCACCAATAGTATCCGAAGAATTATGGGATAAGTGTAATGAAATATATAAAAAGAAAAATAATATTTGGAATAAAAATGTATTGAATAAGGAGTTTTATTTAGAAAATAGAAAATATACATCAAAAATATTTTGTATGGAGCATAACACAACCTTTATTAGGAGTGCAAGTTGCAAAAGAAAAGATAATCCAGTTTGGCAATGTAATGAATATTTAAGGCATGGAATCAAAGGTTGTGCTACTCCTAGATTATTTGAAAAACATCTTGATGAAATATTTACGGAGGTATTAGAAAAATTTATAGATAATAAAGAAAAATTATTAAATACAATAATAATAGATTATATACATTTAATTAAAGAAACCAATGATAATGATGATATAGAAACTTTAAAAGAAAAATTAAAAGAGCAAGAAACATATAAAGAAAGATTATTAGATATGTCATTAAGAAATATGATTTCGGATGAAGAATTTATGGAAAAAAACAAAAAGATATTAGAAACAATTTCAACATTGAAAAGAAACTTAATTGAACGTGAAACAAATAGGGAAACTCCATCATATTATGAAGAAATTGCTAATAATATAAGGGAACTAATAACTCCAAAATTAAATATAAAGGAAAACATAGGTAAATACTTTGATTTGTTCATTGATAAAGTTTTTGTTAGCAAAATAAACAACGACCGTAAACATTTAAAGTTACAAATGATATTTAACTTTAAAACACCAGATCAAGAAATAGAACTCGATTATAACAAAAAAGATAATAATAATTCAAACATGAATAATAAAAATGAAAAAACAAAAACAAAAATTACAAATAGGGATTATAGCTTGAAATTGTCTTTTGACAATAATTTTTTAAGACAAAAGTATCTCTTGCTAGACACCAAGGAATCCTGGATTTGTTAAAATGGGGCAGTTATTAGGAAAAGAGCGATTATTTCACTATTTAGATTTATTTGGTTTTGGCTCTAAGACAGGAATAGATTTAAATGGAGAAGGTGAAGGAATTATCTTTCCTCTTGAAAATGTTGGAAATATAGAACTTGCAACTACTGCTTTTGGACAAGGTATTAGTGTTACACCTATTCAACAGATAACAGCGATATCGGCAGTTATTAATGGGGGAGACTTATTAAAACCTTTTGTCTTAAAAAATATCTTAGAACCTGAAACTGGTAATGTAATGGAACATAATAGTAAGACTAAAGTAAGGAAAGTGATAAGTGAAGAGACTAGTGAAATTATGAGATATGCACTAGAGACAGTAGTTGCCTTAGGAGGAGGGAAAGCTGCTTATATAGATGGTTATAGAATAGGTGGTAAGACAGGTACGGCTCAAAAGGCCGTTAATGGTACTTATCTTGCGAATAACTACATAATGTCCTTTGTTGGTATAGTACCTTCAAATGATCCAGAAGCAGTACTTTATATCGCAATAGATAATCCAAAAGATACAGCACTGCTTTCAAGTTATACAACAACTCCTATTGCAAGAAGAATTCTTCTAGATATAATTGATGCTTTAGATATAGAAAAGCAAGAAGGAGGAGTTGAAAAAGACTATGAATGGACTGATAAAGTCTATTATGAAGTGGCAGATGTAGTAGGTAAAACACCTGAAGAAGCGAAAAAATTATTAGAACATTTTTCTATAGAATACTCTGGTAGTGGAGAGAAAATAATTAGTCAATCACCAGAAGCAGGTACTAGACTTGAAGATGGTAGTACTATTAAATTGATGTTAGGATAATTGTTATGTTATCATTATAGATGAAGAAGATAGTCTAAAATTAATTATTTATCATAAAATTAAATGACTAGAGATTGTAAAATGACAAAATATATATAGAATAACAAATGTACTTATGCTATAATACTTAAAGAAATGAGAGGCGATAGGTGTGTTATTACTTACGAAAGCAGTATTTGCAATTATGATTGGCTTTTTCTTTAGTGTAGTTTTAGGCTTAATACTTTTACCACTATTGAGAAAACTAAAAGTAGGACAAAGAATAAGTAGTTATGTAGGATATTCTCATAGATTAAAAGAAGGTACTCCTACAATGGGAGGATTAATCTTTATTATTCCTACTGTTTTAATTACAATTGGTTTATTAATTACTGATAAAATACCTTATTCAGATAATTTAGCGATAGTTTTAGTAGTCTTTTTAGGTTTTGCTATAATTGGTTTTTTAGATGACTTTTTATCTTTAAAAAAACATAATAATGAAGGTCTTACTACTTATCAAAAACTACTGGGACAAGTAATTATTTCTACAATATTTTTCTATATCTATATGAAAAATGGAGGACAGACATCTTTTGTTGTAGGAACACTTGGCATTGATATAGAACTTACTTGGCTATATGGACTATTTATTCTTTTTATCTTAATTGGAGCTTCTAATGCTGTTAATTTAACAGATGGGTTAGACGGTCTTGCTGGAAGCTTATCTGCAGTTGCTTTTATTGCTTTTGCTCTTATCTCTTTTGTTGTAGGCTTTGAAGATATTGGAATATTTTGTTTAATTTTAGTTGGTTCTTTAATAGGATTCTTAGTATTTAATACTCATCCTGCTAAAGTATTTATGGGTGATACTGGTTCTCTTGCTCTTGGTGGTGTTATGGGTGCAGTTGCTATACTTACTCATAGAGAGCTTACTTTGCTTGTTGTAGCAGGTGTATTTGTTATTGAAACATTATCTGTTATTTTACAAGTATTTTGGTTGAAAGTATTTCATAAAAAGTTATTCCTGATGACACCTTTACATCATCATTTTGAAAAATTAGGTTGGCAAGAGACTGATATTGTTAAATTGTTTGTAGTCTTTGGACTATTACTTGCTATGAGTGGAATTATTTTTGGAGTATGGTTATAGAAAAGAGTGATTAAATGAAGAAAATGGGTTTAAGATTGCCTTTATTAATCACAGTAATACTTCTAGTAACGTTTGGACTTATAATGATATATTCATCATCAAGTATTTGGGCTGAATATAAGTTTCATGATAGTTTTCACTATGTGAAACAACAAGCATTATTTACAGTAATAGGATTTATAATAATGTATATAGTTAGTAAAATAGATTATAATATCTATTTTAAGAAGGCAAATGTCATTTTAGGTATTTGCTTTTTATTATTAATTTTAGTTTTAATACCTGGAGTAGGTAGTATTAGAAATGGTAGTCGTAGTTGGTTTGGCATTGGACCATTTGGGGTACAACCTAGTGAGTTTATAAAGCTAGCGTTAATAATATTTACTAGTAAATACTTAGTTAATAGTAATAAGTTTTTAAAGAGTTATAAGAAAGGAGTTATTCCAATACTTGGCATTGTAACTCTTGCTTTTGGTCTTATTATGTTACAACCAGATTTAGGTACTGGTTTAGTTTTAATGGTTTCAATTATTGCCATGCTTTTTATTGCAGGAGTTAATATGAAATTCTTTTATATCTTAGGTGTAATAGGAGTAATTGGAGTAGTAATTCTAATTGCCATTGCCCCTTATCGTATGGATAGAATAACATCTTTTTTAGATCCTTGGAGTGATCCATTAGGAACAGGATTTCAGATAATTCAGTCATTATATGCAATAGGACCAGGAGGACTACTTGGAACAGGCTTTCTAAATTCTAGACAAAAACACTTTTATTTACCAGAACCTCAAACAGATTTTATCTTTTCAATAATTTGTGAAGAGTTTGGAGTAGTAGGTGCAATCTTTATATCTTTACTTTTCTTCTTACTTCTATACTTTGGTGTAAAGATAGCATTAAAGTCAAATGATTTATTTGCCAAGTACTTAGCTTTTGGACTTATCTTTCAAATGATTTTTCAAGCATTAATGAATCTTGCAGTCGTTATAGGTTTAATACCTGTAACAGGGGTCACTTTACCTTTCTTATCTTACGGAGGAAGTTCCTTATTAATAAGTTTATTAAGTATTGGAATTCTTCTTAATATTGCAAAAAAAAATAATCAGTAACAGTATATTATATTAATAGAGATATTTATTTCATTTTTTAGAATTTTGCGGTCCCAACTTGGGACTGCAAAAGGTAATGGAATAGGCATTTAAAATAAGATATGCAGGGAGGTTATAGTTATAAACGATTTAATAGAAAAAGAAGATATAAAAATAGAAAATATGATATATGAGATTAGAGGAAAACAAGTGATGCTTGATAGTGATTTGGCTAAACTATATCATGTTGAAACAAAAAGAATAAATGAGGCAGTTAAGAATAATATGGAAAAATTTCCTGAAAGATTTTCTTGGAAGTTAACAGAAGAAGAAAGTAAAATGTTTTTGGTCGAAATTTTCGACCAAAAAAATATAGAAACTCGTGGAGGTAGATATAGATGTCCTAGAGTTTTTACAGAACAAGGAGTCGCTATGCTTGCCACAATATTAAAATCTAAAGTCGCTACACAAGTAAGTATAAGAATAATGGATGCTTTTGTTGCAATGAGAAAATATATATCAACTAATCTAATTGAACAAAAGTATATAAATGACTTAGTATTAAAAGACTCCAAAAGAATAGATTTATTAGAAGATGCATTTTCTAGCTTTAAAGAACAAAATAATCATATATTCTTTGAAGGGCAAATTTATGATGCTTATTCTCTTATGATGAAGATATTTGATAAAGTTAAAGAAAGTATTATTATAATAGATAATTATATTGATAAGAATATTTTAGACATATTATCTAAGACTAATAAACAAGTAACGCTAATTACTAATAAATATGAAATACAAGATTATGAAAAGTATAAAGAACAGTATAATAATGTTACTTTAGTAATTAATAACTCTTTTCATGATAGATTTATCATTTTAGATAAGAAAATTTTATATCACTCAGGAGCAAGTTTTAAAGATTTAGGTAAGAAATGTTTTGCTATTACTAAAATAGAAAGTGAAGAGATTTTAAAGAGTTTATTGAATAAGTTAGAACAGTAACTTTTATTAGAAATTATTGGATATCATAAATTGTGATGACTAATTTATATAGTGATTTGTTAATATTTGAGGTTTCAAATTGAAAAATAGTACCAGTATTAGGAATAGAAAGATTCAAGGTTCCAAGTTGAGACCTTGAACGATAGAATAAATAATATAAAATATTCACATTATGCTTATACATTAATATATACATTTTACTATTGCTATTAACTATCCCATTTTAACAAACACTTGATTATCTTTATTTTGTAATGGAGAAAAAATTATTGTATACGAATTTATGGATAGAAATCATTGTTTGAAAGGAGTTAAGTATATGGTAGAAACAATAAATAATTTTAAAAATATAATTGAAACTATAAAAAATGATATTAAAAGCACAAGGTTAAGAGTAATGGAAAATGCTAATAAAGAGTTATTATATTTATATTTTAGGTTAGGAAAAGTTATAGATGAAAATAGTAAATATGGAAATAATTTCATAAATGAATTATCTATAGAATTAAAATTGGAATTTCCAGATGTTAAAGGATTATCGCCAAGAAACTTGTCAAGAATGAGAGCTTTTTATAAAGAATATAAAGATATAGAAAATTTGCCAGTATCACTGGCAAATTTACCGTGGACTCATAATTATACTTTAATAGAAAAAGTTAAAGACAAAGAAAAAAGAATATGGTATGCGGAAAAATGTTTAGCTAATGGTTGGAGTCAAACTGTATTAATTCACCAGATAGACTCAGATTTATACCATAGGCAAAAAGAAAATATTAAGTTATCAAATTTTGAAAAGAAAATGCCAGTAAAACAGAGTGAAATGGCAAAAGATATTATGAAAGATCCTTATATATTTGAATTGCTTAATTTAAAAGAAAATGCTATTGAGAAAGATATAGAAGAATCAATGTTAGGAAGAATAAAAAATCTATTATTAGAATTTGGTAAAGGGTTTAGCTTCGTTGGAAATCAGTATAAAATAAGTACAGATAATAATGATTATTATATAGATTTGCTATTCTATCATTTGGATTTAAGGTGCTATATAGTTGTAGAATTAAAAAATACAAATTTTAAGCCTGAATATATAGGACAATTGAGTTTTTATATAACAGCAGTTAATAAAACCTTACGTAAAAAATATGATAATGAAACAATTGGTTTGTTACTGTGCAGAGAAAAAGATAAAATATCTGTAGAATGGGCATTAGAGAGTACTAATAATCCAATAGGAGTTTCCTCATATGAAATAAAAAAATATATATCAAAAGACATTTTAGAAAAGTTGCCAACAGAAGAGGATATAAATCTTCATATTAATGTTAAAAATGAATAATATTATTATGTGATTACAAAAAATGCTTGAATTGTTTGTGTCAATAAACTTTCTAAAATATTTACGTTTAAGTTTTCTTTGTTAATTCAATTTAAAACTGCAATTAGGAAAAATAAAATATTGATTTTAATTCTTTTGGTTCAAATTTTCGACTAAAAATTGATAAAGTTAATATTTAATGTTATATTTTAACTATGAGAGGAGATTTGTTATGTATTTAGAAGAAATTACTTATTATCCAAATTCCTGTTATTCTCAGTTTACCCCTATTAATTATTTACTAGATATATCATACCAGAGTTCTTCAGATGATTTTAAAGCTGTAATGTTAGCAGAGGTGCCTGCAATTTTTAAAAAATATAATATACCTTTGCATCATGATGATCTAGTTTTATTTTTAAATCCTAATGATAATATAGCAAATGGGTTTGATATTAGAAATGTACTTAATAGTGTAGATAGTGATAATGAAGAGGAAAGAAAAGATGCTTTGTTAACTAAAGCTTTTATAGATTTTTTTGAAAAAATAAAATATATTAATTTTTATCGTAATGATAAACTACTTACTAAAGCGATTAATGAAAGATATGGATATTATTATAATAAGTATGATAGTAATAGATTTGAAAAGTTTAAACAATATTTAAATAATAATATTCCGGATAGTGGTTTTTATAATGTAGAACTATTAACAGATGAAGATATAAAAGACTGTAAAATGAATTGGTTAGATTATAAAGAACAAGAATTTAGAAGATACTTTTATGATGTTAGAATGTATTTTCAAGATGCACCTGCTAAATTTTTGAGTGAAAGATTTTTTAAGGTATATAACATTTTAAAAGATAAATATAAAGAAATAGAATTTAATGATGCTTCTTTAAATAATGATTGCTATTCTATTAGAGAAAGAATGTCATCAATATATTTAAACGATATTATATATGAAAGAAGTCCAAAGCATTTCTATAAAGATTATGTAACATCTATAAATTTTAAACCTAGTATTTATGATGGATTTAAAGAAAACTTTGGAAAATATTTTAAAGAGAAAAGATGGCAAGAATATAAGAAGCAAATTAATGATGATTTTTGTTATAAACAAAAAAGAATGGAATGCCATTATACTGAAAAGTTAGGAGAAATTATAGATACTTTAGAAGCTGAAAGAGTGATGCTAGAAGAAAATGGTTATAAAGATGTAGTTACTTTATTACCAGTGTTATTTCAAGATTATTTTAGATTCTCTTTAAAATATGAAGAAGAGATAGAATATTTTAAAAATACTCTTAATGAGAATTCTAATAAGAATTTAGCAATAGATAATATGATTAATTATTATGGAGTAGAGAATATTCCAAGTGAGTTAATAACATACCTTACAAGCGATAACTATATTGACCATAATACTATTAAAAAAGTAAAGGTTTATTGTAATAAAAAAACAAACTAGGCTTTTTTACTTAGTTTGTTTTTAAATAAATTAAAGATAAATCTAACAATAGGTCCTGCATAAAATAATTGAAAGCACATAGCCATAGGAAAACTTAAGACCATAGATTGTAACCAACTAGAAATAAATAAATCAAGACTAGGTTTATTTATAAGAATAGTGGCAATTAAACTCATAATAGGACACATAAAAGTAACTATTATAATGGATATACCATAACTTATAATAATATTGGGTGTTTTCTTAGGATCAAGTGCCTTAAAAGTTAATTTATGAGCTATTTTATTTATAAAGAAAAACTCTAATATAATAGCGATAGGCCACATATATATTAATTCATTAAAAGCTTCTAAAAATACAAAGTTATTTAATCCTCCAGTATGAATAGCAATATTATAACAGATCATTACATATACCATAACAAAAGCCATTATTAAAGTATAAATAAAGTCTTGTAATTTAGTTTCAGGCATAGTTAACCTCCTTTCTTGCAATATAAAAACAGCATCATTTTAAAATGTGTTGTTCGTTTGCATCCTTATAGATGTGTCGTTTCCAATTTAACCATCAAACCTGTTTCCTTAAAGATTTTAGCATAATTTAAAAAAATATGTAAGAAAAAGTTTGTTTTTGTAGTATTTTTTCTAAATTTATAGTATATTTTAGGTAAGGAGGAAGTATTATGACACTTTTTTGGTTAGTATTATTTGTTGTTTTAGCATTATTTGAGCTTATGACTGTAAACTTAGTATCTATTTGGTTTTCACTTGGAGCATTAATTACAACTTTTGTATCACTTGTAACTGATAATTTAATGATACATCTAGCAGTGTTTACAATTAGTTCTATTCTTTTATTACTTTTAACAAAACCATTTGTTAAGAAGATGAAGAAGAAAGAAGGAGTACCTACTAATTTAGATATGGTTATAGGTAAAAAAGGAATTGTAACTGAGACAATAGAAAAAGATGGAATTGGTGAAGTTAAAGTTCTAGGAAAGAAGTGGAGTGCATATAGTGATAAAGAAGTAAAAGAAAATTCTAAAGTAAAAGTATTATCTATTAATGGAGTAAAACTTAAAGTAGAAGAAATTAAGGAGAGTGATTAAGATGTTTTGGGTTATATTAATAGTAATTATTGTTATTATAGTATTAGGAGTAAAAGTTATTCCTCAGTCTCAAGCGAAAGTAATAGAAAGATTAGGCTCTTACTATAAAACTCTTGGTACAGGACCTAATTATGTAGTACCATTTATTGATAGAGTAGCATCTACTGTATCATTAAAAGAAATAGTTAAAGACTTTGCACCTCAACCAGTTATTACTAAAGATAATGTTACAATGCAAATTGATACAGTTGTTTATTTTCAGATAACTGATCCTAAACTTTATACTTATGGAGTAGAAAATCCTATTAATGCGATTGAGAATTTAACAGCAACTACACTTCGTAATATTATAGGTGAACTTGAACTTGACCAAACTTTAACATCAAGAGATATTATTAATTCTAAGATGAGATCAATATTAGATGAAGCGACTGATCCTTGGGGTATTAAAGTAAACAGAGTAGAAGTTAAAAATATTATCCCTCCTCGTGATATTCAAGATGCAATGGAAAAACAAATGAGGGCTGAACGTGAAAGACGTGAGAAGATATTACAAGCGGAAGGCGAGAAGAAAGCAGCTGTTTTAATTGCAGAAGGAGAAAAAGAAAGTACAGTCTTAAGAGCAGAGGCACAGAAGGAAGCAGCTATTAAGAAAGCAGAAGGTGAAGCAGAGGCAATTATTAAGATTAAAAATGCGGAAGCTGAAGGTATTAGATTACTTAAAGAAGCTAAAGCAGATGCTTCTGTCTTAAAACTAAAGAGTTATGATGCTATGGTAAAAGTTGCAAATGGTCAGTCTACTAAGATAATAGTTCCTAGTGAATTACAAAACTTAGTAACAGCAGGTACAGTATTAAGTGAAACATTTAAAGAAGGAAAGAAATAATTTACATTTCTTTTTTCTTTTGATAAAATAAACCTCTAGAAAAGAGGAATTCTTGTGGTAGATTTAGCTAATGTAATGATTAGAACAGATATAGTCAGAAAAAACTTTTATTATTTAGATGATAGTTTCTATAAAAAATTAAATATAACAAGAGACTTCTATGAAAAATATTTAGGAAGATATAATTATTTAATTGAACTTAAAGATGGTTATTACTATACAAAAAGTATTATAGAAAGAAAATTATGCAATGAAATAGTAGGCAGATACTTATGTCATAAAGTAGATCTAGAAACAACCCCTTTGGAATTATTACTTGATTTAGATGATTTAAAAATGGTAACTCCAAATTATAAGAAAGAAAATAAAATGTATGTTAGACCAGAAGATGATAAAAAAATTATTTATAGTAGCGGGTTAAATGTAGAGAAATTATTTTCTTTAGATAAAGAATATCAAGAAGAACAGTTTAAATTAATTGCAGTTGATATGATGATGGAACAAACAGATAGATATGGTTATAATATGGAAGAAGTTATAGAAGATAATAAAAGACATTTAGCACCTGTAATAGACTTTTCTTATAGTTTTGATTTCTTTACAAAATATCATAACCCATATGTGAATGTACCTAAAACTATTAAAGATATAGATAGATTCTTAAATGTTTTTCCTGAAGCTTATCCTTATTTTTCTTCTATATTTGAAACAGATGCTAGTGAATTAGTAAACTATATAGAAGATAATTATCCTATAATAATAGATTCTAAAATAGTTAAAAAATATAAAGAAGTTACAGATAAAAATCAAAAGATATTAAGATATGTTAAATAATAGGTGAGGTTATGGAATATAGTGATAGTTTTTTTCTAGAAAATATTGGTATAACTAAAGAAGAATATATTGATGGATTAAAAGATTACTTAGTAGAAATTGGTGGAGAATATTTCTTTCAAAAAGAAGTAAGTGATGTAGATATTATTAATGAAATAATAGGTAGATATTTATGTAATAAAATTAATTTAAAGACTACAGATTTAAAAGTTATTAAAGAAAATAATAAACCATATAAGATAATAACTCCTAACTATCGTAGTAATGATTATGTATTTTTTAAACCAGAAGATAATTTTGAGTATGGAGAGTATGTTGAATACTTTGATGATAGATACTTTAAAGATTTAGATAATTATCATAAAGATGATTTATTAAAGTTGTTAGCAGTAGATTTAATGATGGAACAAGAAGATAGATATGCTAGAAATATGGAAGAATATTATCTTAATAACAACATAAGATTAGCACCTATTATAGATTTTTCTAATTCTTTTATTAATTATAGAGATTTTACTTATTTTAATCCTTATCTTTTGATTAGAAAAGATTTAAGAAGTTTAGATTTATTTTATAATAAATATATAGAAGGCTATAAATATTTAAAAGATATATTTGAAATTGATTATGAAGAGATAAGAGAATTTTTAAAGAATAGTTATGGGTTAAAACCTAGTTATAATACAAAAACAAGAATTGTTAGTACTATAAAAAGAAATAAAGAACTTATAAAGAGTTTACATTAATAAAAATAATTGGGGATGAGTACTTTATGATAGATAAGTCTAGTAGTAAGATTAGAAGTGATATAGTTAAAAGAAGTTTCTTTGATGAAGATAATTCTTTTTTTGAGGATTTAAGTATAACTAAAAGAGAATATAAAGATTCTTTAGAACTTTATAAATATTTAATACAATTAAGTGATGGATATTATTATGCAAAGAGAGTAACGGAACTTGGTCTTTGTAATGAAATTGTAGGAAGGTATTTATGTAATAAGTTAGATCTTGAAACAACACCTTTAGAAATTATTTTAGATAAAGGTAAATTAAAAATGGCTTCTCCTAATTATAAAAATAAAAAATATAATTATCAGCTTGCAAAAGATGATTATTCTTTCTGTTTTAGAAATTTATATGAAGTAGATAGATTAAAAATATTACCAAGTAGTTTTAGAGAAGAACAATTAAAATTAATTTCTATAGATCTGATGATGGAACAGTGGGATAGAAGTGGAAGTAATATGGAAGAGAAAATAGTTAATGGTTATCCTCATCTTTCACCTGTTATAGACTTTGTATCTAGTTTTAATTATGTGCCTTTTTTTGATTATTATAATCCTTATGTATCACTTCCTAAGAATGTAGAGAGTATTGATAAGTTTATAAGTGAATTTCCTTATAGTTATAAATATTTTATTGATATGTTTAATGTGTGTTTAGATGAGATTATAGATTATATTGAATCTAATTATCCAATTAAAGTATCAGATAGAGTTAAAAGAAAGTATAGTAAAGTTATCGATAAGAATCAAAAGATATTAAGACATATTAAATAATTAGGTGTATAAGATATGTAAAATTTTCTTTTATTAGTTGCATACTTAATAGTAGTTATGATAATATTAAGTTAATAAGATAGGTGAAAGAAGGTAAAAAATATGAGTACTGAATGTTTACAATATGTTACTTGGGGGGGGGGCAGCTTAGTAGTAAAATAAGTAATAAAATTACTTTCTTTTGTCGTGTTATAAGAACAGGATAGTTGTGTCCTGTTCTTTTTAATGAGAGAAAAAGTAAAAGGAGAGGTAAAGATGAAAACAAAGAAGAAAGAAAATATTATAATAATAGTGATATTAGTAGTAATGTTACTAGCGATAATAGGAGTAAGTTATGCAGCTTTTAACTTTAGTAAACAAGGTAGTGTTCCTAATAAGATTACAACAGGATCTATTACTATGACTTATACTGAAAGTGATAATACTATAAGTTTAAGTAATGCTCTACCTACAACTGATGAAACGGGTACAACAAGATTAAAGGAAGGAGAGTACTTTGACTTTACAGTTAGCAGTGAAATAACAGGTGAAGTAAATATCAATTATGAAATAAGTGCTAAAGAAGTAGGAGAAGGCACTATAGATGGTTCTAATATCAAGTTATATTTAACTAGGTTAAAAGATGATGGGACAGAAGAACAATTGATGAGCCCAGAAACATATAATGAAGAGTCAACATCTAATGCATTTACAGGAAGACCAGCAGGAGAGATGAGTTTATATACAAGCAGTATGAATAGTAGTGAGTCTAATAATTATAGACTTAGAATGTATGTAACAGAAGAGTACAATCCTCAAGGAGATGGAGGAGGATTAACTTTTAAAGTACAAGTAAATGTATATGGAAAAGATAGAGCATCAGAACCAGTAAGTGATGTAGTATTAGAAAACCTAGGAAATAATGGAGATACCTTTGATGATGGAACAGATACATTTATAACAGGAACTGATCCTAATAACTATATCTGGTATAGTGGAAAGTTATGGAGAGCGGTTAGTGTAAATAATGATGCCAAAACAACTAAGTTAGTAACTCAGTGGAATATAAGTGCAATTTCATATAATCCAGAAAATCAAACTGCTTTTGAAGGAAGTTATATGGAAGATTGGTTAAATGATACAACCGTAGATGGCTTTTTAGGTAATTTAAGAGAACCTGAAAAGTTTATAGTAACAGATGCAAAGTGGAATGCAACTATGGATGATAGAGAATTAGGAAGTATAACAAGGCCATCAGATGATGGAACAATAGTAGAGGATGCTGTTGGACTACTTAATGTGTATGAATATCAATCTAGCAATAATGCTGGAACAGATGGCTATTTAAATAATGGACTTTGGTGGTGGACTTTAACCCCATATAGTACGTCTCTCGTGTGGATTGTCAGCAGCGGCGGCAGCGCGAACTACTACAATCCGGCTGCCGTGTACGTGGTGCGGCCATCCCTAAATCTAAAATCTAACGTTCGTATCGTGAATGGAGATGGAACAATAGATAATCCATATCGCTTAAACGGAGATAATGATACTAATCTTTCAGGCACACTTCTTTCAAGTAGATATAGCGGTGAATACATACGTTTTGGAAATAATGAAAATAATCTATATAGAATAGTAAGTCATGAAAATGGTAGTGGCACAAAAATAGTCAGTGAAAAACCTCTAAAGAGTTCTGGAACGTTTATAACAAGTGCATTTGGAAGTAATACAACTTTTTCAAGTGAAAATACTATAGGAGCGTTTCTAAATGGAGAATATCTAACAAACTATGTAGATAGTACATATAGAGATATGATAGAAGATAGTGTAATATGGTATTTGGGAACAGTTGGTAGTGGTACTTCATACAAGCTAGCAAAATATACAGATACAAGCGGTACCACAACAACCTCAAATGTAGAAGAATCTAAAGTAGGATTATTAAGGTTTGGAGAATTAATGTCAGGACAATTTGATAATAGGAGTAATAACACAACATATTGGACCTTAACACCATATAGTTCGTCTAGCGTGTGGAATGTCGACCGCTACGGCAGTGCGAGCGACTACTATCCGTCCAGCGCGAACGGGGTGCGACCATCCATGAATCTAAAATCTAACGTTCAGATTATAAATGGTGATGGAACTAAAAATAATCCGTTTACTCTAGAACTTGTTAGTTAATTAATTATTATGCTCATATTAATTTAATTTATGGGCTTTTTCTTTTGCAAAAAACTCTATATTTTTTAAACATTAAATAGTATAATGTAATTATAGAAGGTGATGCTTGTGTCTTATATTAGTGTGAAGAATTTAACTAAGATTTATAAAATGGGAGAAGTTACTATTAAAGCTTTAGATAATGTTTCTTTTGATATTGATGAAGGTGAACTTACTGTTGTTTTAGGACCATCTGGTGCGGGTAAGACAACTATATTAAATATACTTGGAGGAATGGATAAAGCTAGTAGTGGTAAAGTTGTTATTGATAATAATGATGTCGCTAAATATAATAGTAGAAAATTAACAGATTATAGACGTTATGATATAGGTTTTGTCTTTCAGTTCTATAACCTTGTAGGTAACCTAACGGCTTTAGAAAATGTTTCTCTTGCTAGTCAAATTTGTAAACATCCTATGGATAGTGAAGAGGCTTTGAAAAGAGTAGGTTTGCTAGATAGAAAAGATCACTTTCCTGCTCAACTTTCAGGAGGAGAACAACAACGTGTTTCTATCGCTCGTGCTATTGCAAAAAATCCTAAACTATTACTTTGTGATGAACCTACAGGAGCCTTAGACTCTAAAACAGGTAAAAAAATAATAGAACTATTACAAGATACTTGTCATAAGACGAAAACAACTACTATAATTATTACTCATAATGCTGTAATCGCTGATATTGCTGATAAAGTTATTAGAGTTAAAAACGGTAAAATAGAAAGTGTAA
Source organism: uncultured Bacilli bacterium (assembly GCA_944331955.1). GTDB lineage: Bacteria > Bacillota_I > Bacilli_A > RF39 > UBA660 > Onthousia. The sequence continues at coordinate 5,107 of CALVIY010000024.1, read as the reverse complement.
CTGTTAATAAGAAACCTAAGCTTGTTAAGGAGATTGATTGGTGATGTTAATCTTTAAGAATAGTTTTAGGAAAATATGGAAATCTATTGGAAGATTCTTATCATTAATTCTTATCGTAATATTAGGTACATCTTTCTTTGCAGGAGTTAGAGAAACTGCTAGTGATATGATTAAGACTTTAGATAATTATTATGATAAGACTAATCTTTATGACTTTAAGATAGTTAGTACTATGGGACTTACTGATGATGATATTAAATCATTAGAAGAAATAGAAGGTATAAAAGAAATAGAAGGAACTTATTCTTTTGATACTTTAATAGATGGTGATGCAGTTAAAGTAAGTGCTTTATCTGATATTAGTAAAGTTACATTAGTTGATGGTAGAATGCCTAAAAAAACAAGTGAATGTCTTGGTGAAGATGAAAAGTTTAAAATAGGTGATAATGTTACAATAGAAGATGATACATATCTTAATAATAATTCTTGTAAAATAGTAGGAACTGTTAATAGTAGTAGTTATATTTATGAAAATAAAGGAATATCTACAGTAGGTGATGGTAAACTTGATAGTTTAATTTATGTAGTTAAAGATAACTTTAAACTAGATTATTATACGGAAATTTATTTAACAGTAGATAATGCTAAAGAAGAATTATCTTATAGTGATAGTTATGATGAGATTATAAGTAAAGTAAATAAAAAATTACAGAAGTTAAAACCTTTAAGAGAAACAGCAAGGTATGAAGAAATTCTAAAAGAAGCTATGGATAAAGTTGCTGAAGCAGAGAATGAACTTAATAAAGTGAAGAGTGAAAATGAAACTAAGTTTAATGATGCTTTAACTGAGTTAAATTCTAATAAAATAAAACTTGATGAAGGATTAGAAGAGTATAATAGTAATTTATATACTTTAAATAAGACTAAAGAGTCTACAGAGTTACAACTTAATAATGGTTTTAATGCTTTAAATAGTGCTAAGACAGAGTTTAATAATGCTTTAAATAGTGCAGGACTTACAGTAGATAGTTTACAACCTACACTTGATACAATTAATACTAATATTAAAGAGATAGAAAAACAATTAGAAGGACTTGAGCCTAGTAATAGTTTATATGAAACATTAAACGCAAGAGTTAATGAACTTAAAAATAATAAGACTAATATAGAGACATTAATAAGTACTAATAATACTTTAATAGAACAAGAAAATACTTTAAATAGTTCTTTAAGTACTTGGAATAATGAATATAGTAAAGCTTTAAAAGAATTAAATAGTGCAAAAAGAGAAATAGATAATGGCTATAAAGCGTTAGAACAAGGATATGAAGAATATACTAATAACTACAATCTATATTTAGAAGAAGTATCTAATTATGAAAATGAGATAAATGATGCTAAAAATGAGATTCAAAATATAGAGAAACCTGTTTGGTATTTATTAACAAGAAGTGATTTAACAGGTTATACTAGCTTTTATGAAAGTGCTACTAAAGTAGATTCTATCGCTGCTGTATTTCCAATATTCTTTATTCTAATAGCATTCCTTATGGCTTTTAATACGATGAATAGAATGATAGAAGAAGAACGAAGTGAGATAGGGGCCTTTATATCTTTAGGTATTAGAAAGTCTACAATTGCCTTTAGTTATCTATTATATGTTTTTATCGCTTGCATTTTAGGACTTGTTATAGGACTAAGTGTTGGTTATACTTTAATACCTAGAATACTTTATACAGTGTATGCAGCATCCTTTACAATACCAGAATTATCTACTTATGCTAACCCATATGCTTGTTTAATCATTGTTTTAACAACAATTATCTTAATGAGTTTAGTAGTATTTATTACTCTTATTAAAGACTTTAGATTAGCTCCTGCAACTATATTAAGACCTGAATCTCCTAAGAATGGTAAAAAGATATTATTAGAGAGAATTAAACCGTTCTGGAGACATTTATCATTTTCTTGGAAGATAACTTTACGTAATTTATTTAGATACAAGAAAAGAATCTTTATGACTGTTTTAGGTATTGCAGGATGTACGGCATTACTTCTTACAGGCTTTGGTATTAGAGATAGTTTAAGTGATTTATTAGATATTCAATATGGAGAAATAACTCATTATGATGCAACTTTAGTTTTAAATGATGATGTTAATGAAGATGATGTTACTAAAACTTTAAGTGATAATGATATAACTAATTATATAAATACTAATATATCTAGTTATACTTTTAAAGTGAATAATAAGAATTTAGACTTTACCTTAATCGCTTTTATGAGTGATGAAAAAATTAATGACTATGTCACATTTAAATCACTAGACGGAAATGATTTAAACTTAAGTGATGATGGAGTTATTATTACAGAAAAGATGGCTGATTTATTAGATGCTAAAGTAGGAGAGAATATTAGTATTAGAAATAGTGATAATGAATTATTTATTGTTAAAGTATCTGGAATATGTAAAAATTATATAAGTAATTTTATGTATATGAATAGTACTTATTATGAAGAGATATTTAATGATGATAGTTATAATAGTTATCTTGTCAATTTAAAAGATTCTGTTAATGAAGAAAAACTATCTAATAATCTATTAGATACTGGATACTTTGGGGCGATACAATATACTGATGATAATATGGAAATGTTTAATGATATTATCGCTGGTATGAATAATATAGTCTACCTAATAATAGCTTTCTCAAGTTTTCTTGCTATAACAGTTTTATATAATCTTACAATTATTAATATCAATGAAAGAAAAAGAGAGATAGCAACTTTAAAGGTCTTAGGATTTAGAGATAAAGAAGTATCTAGTTATGTATATAGAGAAACTATTATTTTAACTATAGTAGGAATAATAGTAGGTATATTCTTAGGCTTTTCTTTAAATACCTTTATCTTAATGATAGCAGAGACTGATGAAATACTATTTATTAAGACAATTAAACCATTAAGTTATGTTCTATCATTTATAATTATTATAGTATTTAGTGTTATAGTTCAAGTAATAACATATTTTATCTTAAGAAGAATAGATATGATAGATTCATTGAAATCAGTAGAGTAGGCGTTGTTATGACTGATAAAGAAAAAGAAATATTAAAATATGATAATGTACCTGTAAGAGTTGCTGCAGAATATTTGAATGTTTCACAAGCATTTATAAGATGGCAAATGAAACATAATGAACTTTTAATTGGTTGTGTAAAGAGAAACCCTCAAGGTAAGTGTAGATATTATATAAGTCCAGCTAAACTAATCAGTTACAAAACAGGTAAAGATTATAATGTGGTTAAAGAAGAAATAAGTTTTAATGTTAAATATGAACAACTTTTAAAGTTAAAGGAACTATTAGATAAAGATATTCTTACTAAAGAAGAATTTGAACAAGAGAAAACAAAAATATTAAATGGTTAAATTGACTTACACATAAAATTTTGATTATAATAATAATCTTCGGTATCCCGTGTGGACCGAAGACTTTTTGTTAAAAAGAAAAAAGGACTTGATATTCCTTTCAACCTAACTGAAGTGATTTAATATCATACATCAGTTATAGACCAGACAAAGTATTTAACTTTCGGTATAAATAGCATAACATATATTTTACTATTTGTGTAATTATATTTTAAATTGTAGGTTAAAGCCCTTTCCTGGGTTCCTATCTAGAATAGAATAAAGGGAAGGGAGAAAATTATGAATAGAGATTTTAATTATAACTATAATTACTATCCAAATAATATGGATAGAGATATGAGTAATCCTAAATTCTTTACTGAAAAAGAGGGTTATTTAAGAGGTAATATGTTTAGAAATTTATATAGTAGGTATAAGAATTATGAACCTCAAACTTTAAGACCTACTACAGAACAAGAGGAGATGTTTTTAAGAATGTCAGAAGCAGAGTTTGCTGCTCATGACCTTAATTTATATTTAGATTTATATCCTAATGATGGTAATGCACTAGACTTATTTAATAAGTATCGTAAGGAAGCGAATAGATTGATGATGGATTATGAAGATAAGTATGGTCCTATTCTAGTTAGTAGTGATAGTCTAGATACAAGTCCATTTTTATGGCAAACATTAATATTTCCTTGGAATATGGAGGGATTAAGTAATGTTTAAATATGCTAAGAGATTACAATATCCAGTCAATATTAAGAAAAAAGATATAGGTATGGCTAAACAGTTAATTACACAGTATGGTGGTCCTAATGGAGAACTTGCTGCAGCACTTAGATATCTTAATCAAAGATATACTATGCCTGATCAAAAAGGACAAGCATTGTTAACAGATATTGGAACAGAAGAACTTGCTCATGTGGAAATGTTATCAACTATGGTATATCAGCTTTTGAAAGATGCTACTATAGAAGAATTAAAAGAAGCTGGACTTGCTTCAAACTATGCAGAACATAGAAATGCTATATATCCTACGGATGCTAATGGAGTACCATTTACTGTTGCATATTTTGCAACTACTGGAGATCCTCTTGCAGATATAATGGAAGATATGGCTGCAGAACAAAAAGCAAGAGCAGTATATGAGAACTTAATAGACCTTACAGATGATCCTGATGTTATTGGACCACTATTATGGTTAAGACAAAGAGAAATAGTTCATTATAATGCTTTTGAAGATTTGTTTAATTACTATGATAAGATGTTAAATAATAAAAGATAGATGTTGATATCTATCTTTTTGTATCAAAAAGACTAATCATTTAGATTAGTCTTTGTAAAATGCCTAACGGCACCTGTCATAGTATAATATCTTGCGATATTGTACAATAAAAAGCATTTCTGCTCCTATACTTATATATTGTGTGCTTCCCCCTGACTAAAGAATTAGTAAGGCAAGCTTGTTGACATGTATTAAACACACCCTTTAGTGACTCAGCGAATTACTTACTCACTGAATAAATAGTATCATAAAATATATTGGGTGTCAACTTTAGCATATGAAAGTATATATTAGAAAAATTCTAGTTCTTGTCTAAAACCTTATTCTTTGATAAAATCTCGACTTTGACAGTTTTATAAAGACAAAATCTCTCGAACCCTTATTTTATAAGGATTTAGAGAGATTTTT
>CALVIY010000023.1 GCA_944331955.1 uncultured Bacilli bacterium | reverse complement strand
TATCAGGAGGAGAACCTCTATTACATCCTGAACTTTTAAGAATGATTAGATATTGTAAATTAAATAATATAAAAGTAGTCTTATTTACAAGTGGTATAAAATTAAGAACTAAAATAAAAGAAGAAGACATTGAACAATTAGAATTTAACTTAAGAAAACAGTATGAATCATATCTTTTAGAAGGAATGCCTAAAGATGAATATGAAAAGTTAATAAATAAGTTAATGAATATATACTTAAAAGATAATGAAAAAGAGTTTGATTCTCTATCAACCCATGATTGTAACTTATTAAAAGAAGTAGGAGTAGATAAGATTGTTTTTGACTTTCAAGCTTGGAACAAAGAAGTATATAATAAAATTATGGGAACAAAAAATAACTTTGACTTAGTAACATTATCAATGATAAAAGCCAAAAGTGTAGGACTAAAAACAGATGCCCATTTTATTCCTACAAAAATTAATTATAAAGAGTTCGTTGATATTATTGAAATGCTTAATGTCGCAGAATTTGATGAACTAAGTATTTTAAATTTTGTTCCTCAAGGAAGAGGAAGAGTAAATGAAAATATTCTTTCGCTAAACAAAGATGAATTTAAAGAATTTATTCAAATATATGAAAAATGTAAAAATGAATTTAAAGGTAACCTAAGAGTAGGAATCCATTTACAAGAAGAAGATACCCATAAATGTACAGCAGGTTTAACTAAACTAGTCATAAAATATGATGGTACAGTTCTACCATGTGCAGCCTTTAAAGAATATGATTTAGAAATACTTAATAGTATAGGTATAAAAACCCCTAACATCTATGAAAATCTAGAAGATGTAAAAACATATAATGGAACAAGAAAAAAGCCCTTATGTAAACAATTATATAAATTTAATAATTCTCTTAACTAAAGGAGGTACCAATGAAAATAGAAAAATTTAAAAAAAGACCAAATGGTTTATACACTATATATTTAGATAACTTTAATAGTTATGACTTTTATGAAGAAATAATTTTAAAGTATGAACTTCTAATAACTAAAACTATTGAAGAAGATGAACTTAATAGAATAATTAAAGACAATAACAATTATGAAAGTTATTATGAAACATTAAAAGTCTTAAAAAGAACAATTAAAACTAAAGAAGAAATTAAAAGATTATTAACTGATAAAAAGTATAATAAGGAAAATATCTCTTTTACTATAACTACTTTAGAAAAACAAGGCTATATTAATGATAAAAACTATTCAAAAAGTTATGTTCATAATAGTATTATTACAACCAATAAAGGACCTAAAAAAATAGCTTTAGAACTTGAAAAAAAAGGAGTAGAGCCTAGTGATTATAGTGAAGCTTTAGAAGAATATAACACTTCTTTAGAAAAAGAAAAAATAGAGAAACTAATCTCTAAGAAAATAAAAGCAAATCATAATAAAAGTGCTAAAGTCTTAAAACAAAAATTACAAGTAGATTTAATTAATAATGGTTTTTCTAAAGATATTATCAAAGAAGTATTAAATTCTCTTAATATAGAAGAAAATGATGATATTATGAAAAAAGAATATCAAAAATACTATAATAAATTAAGTAAGAAATATAAAGGTAAAGAATTAGAATATAAACTAAAACAAAAAATGTATAGTTTAGGGTTTAACATTAATAATGAATAAAATAATATTATAGAAAGATAAAGAATCAGGAATAACCTGATTCTTTATCTATTTAATGATTTAATTAATGATTTACCATCTTCACTACATTGATGATTATTTTGTATTTCTTCGATGTAAACTTTAGATAAATTTTCAACTTTTCTACCTACTTCAAGTAAATCTTTACCTTCAATACCATAAACTCTAAGCAAAGTAACAAATAAAGGAGCAGGCCAAGGTGCTGTATATTCTTCTTTAACAATTGCTCTTTCAAACTCATAACCAGTATTAAGAGTTCTTTGTTGATCTAAAGGATATTTTAAATATAAATTAAGGTTTTCATCTTGTGCATGTAATATATTAAATAAATCATCAGTATTAGCTTTCCCTTGACTAACAAGTTCTCTATGTAAAATATGAGTAGCCTTAATTCTATAACTATTTTTATCATTAATATTATAAGCAATCTTAGTCATATATACATCTGCTTTAGCATTATCTATCATTCTATAACATTTAGACCAATCATAAAGTAATTTTAAAGAATAGTTATCTTTAATAGCATCCTCAACTATCTCATTACGAAGAGATTTATCATAATCACCGTTTGTATCAGTAATACTTTCTTTAACAGAATCTCTCCATCTAAAAATATCCTCTGTAGTTTTTATCTCAGGAAATTTACTAAAATCCTCTTCTACTTGTCTATAAATATTAATTAATCTTTGCTTAGTTTCATTATCTAATTCTTTTCTCATAAAAAACTCCCTCCTTTTTATGTATTGCATATTATAATACAAATATTCTAATTTGTCAAAAAAAGAAGTAACAAAATGTGTACTTCTTTAAAAAATATTAATTTTTATTATTAACTAGCAGTTGTACTACTAGCACTATCTAATAGTTGTTGCATTAAATCATCATAATCTTTCTTTAAACTATCATCTTTAAATTCAATACCAGCTTCTTCTCTAATTTCGATTAAAGCATTGTATCTAAGTGTTGTATCTTCATTTAATTTATTATCTGCAAGAGTCTCTATTATATCATCTTTAACTTTATTAAGTTTAGGTTTCTTCTTTTGATCTAATTTAAGAATAATATGATAACCAAAACTAGATTGAACTGGTTCTTCTGTATATTTACCTTCTTCAAGGTCAATTGATGCATTTAAGAAAGCTTCATCCATATTATCATCTCTATTAAAGTAATCAATTAAACCACCATCACTAGCACTACCAGTATCATCAGAATGTTCTTTAGCAAGTTCTTCAAAATCAGCACCATCATCAAGTTGTTTAATTAAATCTTCTGCTTCCTTCTTAGCTTTTTCTTCTGCTTCTGTTTTCTCTTCAGTAGACATATCATCAGTAGTTTCAGGTTGAATTAAAATATGTCTAACTTTAATATCACCAATAACTTCATCATCATAATATTTTTGTATTTCATCATCAGTGACACTATCTTTAACATAATCTTCAATCGCTAAATTCCTCTTATATTCAAGTGATAACATATCTCTTAACTCATCTTCATCTTCAACACCTAAATATTGAGTAATAGCAGCATTAAATGCTTCTTCATCATTATTGTATTGAGATTTCATTTGTTCAATTTGTGAGTCAATAGTTTCTTTTTCAGTATCATCAGTTTCATATTTTTCATCGAATAATTGATGATCAATCATATCAACTAATACACTAATACCATACTTATCTCTAAGATTTTCATACAAAGTATCAGCAGTAATCTTTCCTTCATCAGTCTTAACAACCGTGTTATTATCTTTAAGTTCTGCATTATTACCACAACCAGTAACAAGTAAACATAAAGCCATTGCTCCAACTGTAACTTTAACTATTTTCTTCATGCTTAATTTCTCCTCCTAAATTTCTTAATTCACTAAATATAATAGCATTATCTTAACTAACTTGCAAATAAATAAGCCAAATTTATCACACTTTTTTAATAATTACCATAAAATAATGTGAACACTAGAAAAAAAGGAGGATTAAGCTATGGGTAATTGTAATTCAAACAGCGCTATTATATTAGTATTATTTATCTTACTAGTTATAATTATAGGTGCTGTCTGCTAAGGTATAATAAGGAGGTGTAAAAATGTCTTGTTCAAATAATCAAACAGTAACAACTAGTTGCTGTTCATCTAGACCAAGAAATAGTTTTGTAATCATAATTGTATTATACATCTTACTAGCTATCATCTTAGGTTCTTGTATGACTTATTAATTAAGAAGCTCTTTATTAGAGTTTCTTTTTGTATAATAATAAAATGTTTGTAAATAATAACAACAGGTGAAGAATAATGACAGCAAAAAAGAACTTATATTATTATTTAAATAATTTTCTTTTATTTTCCTTCTTTGGTTTTCTTTTTGAAAATATAATGCATTTAATAACTGCAGGAAGTCTAACTAATAATCCTTTTTATGGACCATGGATGCCTATATATGGTTTTGGAGTAATTATAATGATTTTTTTAACAAGACTAGTCTTTAATAGAGTAAAATTAAATAGACCATTAAAAATTATTATTCTTTTCTTAATAGTTACTATTATCTTAACCACATTAGAACTAATAGGAGGATATTTAACAGAGTTTGTTTTTCATAAAAGTTTTTGGGATTATACTGACTTAAAATTTAACTTTGGTAAATATATTGCCTTAGAAGTAAGTATAGGGTGGGGAGTAGCCTGTCTTATATTTCTTTATATAGTAAAACCTCTAACAGATAAATTTATCGAAAAAATTCCTAAATTCATTTCTATAATTCTTTTAGTCTTAATAATAATTGACTTCATCTTTAGTTTTTTCTTTAAATAATTTATAACCGCAAAACTTTGTAAAAAATTAAATTGTAATTTATAATAATTTCAGGAAGTGTATAAATATGAAAGAAAAAATACAGTATCTTATAACTAAATTAGATAATGATAACTTAACTAAAGATGATATAGATGAAATTAATAGTTTAATGTTTAATTTCCATGATGAAATAACATCTCCTGATCTTATTCTTGTCCTTGCTAGTAGTTCCATTAAAAGAATAGAAAAGGCGATAGAATTATCTAAAAAATATAATTTAAAAATACTAATAAGTGGTGCTAACTATCTTAAAAATGATCAAATGTATGAATATGAAAAGTATTACATCTATGCGATAACTCATGGTATTAATAAAGGTAATTTAATAATAGAGGCTAATAGTCATAATACTAAAGAAAATATTATTTATTCACTAAATCTAATAAAAGATAAGTATCATAACATAATTATCATTAGTAGCTCCCAACATCTATTAAGAGTAAAACTAACTTTAGAAAAAGAATTAAGAAAAAATAATATAACTAACTTAAATTATTATCTTGTTCCAAGTTATGCTTCGCTAGTTCCTAAAGACACCTGGTATAATAAGAGTAAAGCTAAAGAGATAATTAAAGGAGAACTAGAAAGACTAATTAAATATAAACTAATAAACTGAGTAAAGACTCGAGTCTACTCAGTTTTTAATTTCTCATATACATCTTCTAAATTACTAACTTGATTTTTATCAAAAGTACATTTAAAACTATCATTACTATATCTTGGTATTAAATGAATATGATAATGTTTAACATCTTGTCCATAATAATTATTTTGACATATAGTTAAACCATCAATATTAAGTTTCTCTTTTAATATAGGATAAATACGATTCTTAATAACATCTATCATATAGATAATAACTTCATTTGGTGTTTCAAACAAATTCTCATAATGTTCTTTAGGTATTACTAAAGTATGTCCATCATTATTAGGATTAACATCTAAAAATGCTAATACTTTATCATCTTCATATACTTTATAAGATGGAATATCTCCTTTAATTATTTTACAAAATAAACAATCATTCATCTTTTTCTCCTCCTTCTACTAACTTAATTATACCATTATTATCAAAAGTTACACTATAATTATTAAAAACTAACCCATTATTTAAAGAAATACTATTAAAACTATTAATTAAATTAGTAAGATAAATATTATCTAAACTATCAACTTTAACATAATAACTAATAGAAAATAATCCACCATTATAAATATTACCTTCCAAAATATCTATAACTTGCGCTTCATTATACTTATTTAAATTTTTAAATTCTACTTTAATATTTTGATAATTAGTATTTTTAAAGACTTCCTGATATTTTTCTAAAACTAACTTTTCGCAAGTTTCTATCACACTTTTTCCTTTTACAAAATTCTCTTCATAATTATCAGTAATTTTATTATTAATAGATTTAATCGTAAAATTTAATTCTTTATAATCTTTATCATAATAAGTAATACTATAACTATTATCTTTTTTATTATATTTATATTTACCCTTAGAAAGATCTAAATCACTATAATTTTCTTCATAGTAAGAATTAATATCTTTCTCTTCATTTTTATATTTTAAACTAGGTATTTTTTCATTAACAATAATAATACCAAAAAAGATAATAATAAGTCCAAAAAGTAACGCTTGTCCTATCATTAATTGATTAATTTTTTTATTATACATCAAAAAACACTTTCCTTCCGCTATCTATTATTATTTTATCAAAACCTTTAAATATAAGCAATTATATGTTACAATAAGCACGTAAAACGAATGAATTTATCATATAATTAGAAAGGGTGATAATATGTTTGTAATAGATAAATTAAATGTTAAAGTAAAAGATAGTAGTAAAGAAATATTAAAAGATTTCTCCCTTACTATTAAAGATGGAGAAATACATGCTATTATGGGACCTAATGGAGTAGGTAAGAGTACTTTATCTAAAGTAATAATGGCCCATCCTGATTATGTAATAAATAGTGGAACAATTACTTATAATGAAGATACTTTAAATAATTTAACAACAGATGAAATAGCAAGAAAAGGAGTTTATCTTCTAATGCAAGATCCATCTATTATTGATGGAGTAAGTAATAGTGAAGCCCTAAGAACTGCCATAAAAGAAAGAGGTAGTGATACTAATCTTTATACTTTTATTACAAAAATGAAAAAAGAACTAGATTCACTAAAACTACCAAAAGAAGTTATGCATAGGTCTATCAATAAAGGATTATCAGGAGGGGAAAGAAAGAAAAATGAAGTCTTAGGACTAAAAGTACTAACTCCAAGCTTTATTATTTTAGATGAATTAGATAGTGGACTAGATGTAGATAGTCTAAAAGTAGTTGCCAAAAATATAAATGAGTATCTAAAAGAAAATAAGAATACAAGTGTATTAATCATTACCCATTATAGTAGAGTTCTAGATTTAATTAAACCAGATTATGTTCATCAAATGGAAAAAGGAAAAATAATTAAGACAGGAGATATCTCTTTAGCCAAAGAAATAGAAAAAATAGGTTATAATGGGGTAAATGAAATAGAGATGAATAAAGATTATGAATAAGATATTATTAGATAGTACTAAGAATTTTAATAAAGAAGGCACTTATAAGTTAGAACTAGATAAAGATATTACTATTAATATTGAAAGTGATAATATAAAACTATATCTTGTAACTAAAAATGATATTAAGATAAACTTTAATATAAAAAAATCAGTAACTATTTATAATATTACTACTAATAACATTAAAATGAATGCTAATATATATAATAATAGTAAACTAGACTTTTATCTTATGAGTATAACTGATAAAAAGATAACTAATGAAGTAAATATTTATCATCAAAATAAAGAAACAATAAGTAATGTTACATGTCATGGAATTAGTTATCTAAAAGGAGATTTAAAGTTTAGTGTTAATGGTTATATTAAAAAGGGAATGATTAATTCTGTTTGTAATCAATCTAGTAGAATAATTAATTTAGATGAAGGTAAAAGTTTAATAGAACCTAATCTCTTTATAGAAGAGTTTGACTCTATTGCCAATCATTCCGCATACACAGGACCTTTTGATGAAAAATTATTATTCTATTTAGAAACAAAAGGAATAAGTAAAAAAGAATCATTTAATCTTTTATTAAATGGTTTTATGAAATTAGAAGAACTACCTAAAGATTATGAGAATATACTTGATAGTATCTTAGATAAAGTAATGAGGAGGTGATTATTATTAATCGTGAAGATTTTCCTATTTTAAAAAATGATATAATATATTTTGATAATGGAGCGACAACTCTAAAACCTAAATGTGTAGTAGAAGCGATGAATGATTATTACTATAACTATGGTGCCAATATTCATAGAGGAGATTATAAAATATCTTTAAAAGCAAGTGAAGAGTATGAGAAAGTTAGAGATAAAGTAAAAGACTTTATAAATGCTAAAAGTAGTAAAGAAATAGTTTTTACTAGTGGAGCGACTGATTCTCTAAATAAGATAGTTTTTGGCTTTATGAAATACTACTTAAATGAAAATGATGAAGTATTAATTACTAAAAGTGAACATGCTTCTAATGTTTTACCTTGGTTTGAATTAGCCAAAGAAAAGAATCTAAAAATAAAATATATACCTCTAAATGAAAATCATGAAGTAACTATAGATAATTTAGAAAAAGCTATAACTAAAAATACTAAAGTAATTTCTATCGCTAGTATTACTAATGTTGTAGGAGATGTTAGAGATATTTCATCAATTAGTAAAATAGCACATCAACATAATATCTTATTAGTAATAGATGGTTCACAAAGTGTTCCTCATACTAAAACAGATGTTATTAAAGATGATATAGACTTTCTAATATTCGCAGGACATAAAATGTTAGGACCAACAGGTGTAGGTGTTTTATATGCTAAGAGTGAATATTTAGAAAAGATGAACCCAATAGAATACGGGGGAGGCATGAATCAATACTTTGAAGAAACAGGTGAGGTAGAGTATAAGAGCATTCCTACAAGGTTTGAAGCAGGAACACCACCTATCGCTGAAGTAATAGGACTAGGCGCTGCTATAGATTATTTACAAAGTATTGGTATGGACAAAATATCAGAATATGAAAAAGAACTAAAAGGATATCTTGTATCAAAATTAGAAAAAAATAAGAAAGTAATTATGTATAATAAGAGCCAAAACAGTGGTATTCTAGCTTTCAATCTAGAAGGAATATTTAGTCAAGATACAGCCATCTACTTAGATCATTATAATATCTGTGTAAGAGCAGGTAACCACTGTGCTAAAATTCTAAAAGATGAAATAAATATAAAAAATACTTGTCGTATAAGTCTATATTTTTATAATACTAAAGAAGAAATAGATAAGTTAGTAGAAGTCTTAGAAAAGAGTGACGATTTATTTAAAATAATATTATAGGAGGAAGTAATGGATACAGAATTAAAGCGAGAAATAATATTAGATAATTATAATAATCCTTATCATAAAGGCCTAAAGAATGAGGAAGGATATAAAAAAGCGAATACTAATAATGAATCTTGTATTGATAATATTGATATAGAATTAAAAATAGAAGATGGTATAGTAGTAGATGCTAACTTTGATGGAGAAGCATGCGCAATTTCTACATCTGCTACCTCCATTTTCTTAAGAAAGATAATAGGAAAAAGTGTAAGTGAAGTTCAAGATTTAATAGAAAACTATGAAAATTTAATAGATGAACAAGAATATGATGAAGAAAAACTAGGAGAACTTATGGCCTATGATACTATCTATATGCAACCTAATAGAAAACACTGTGCACTTCTTCCTGTTGATACTATTAAAAAAATTCTAAAGGAGGAAAATAGTGGAGCTAATAGGACTAACTAAAGATAATATAATAAAGATATCAGATCATAAAAAAGAAGAATCATGGGTAAAAGATTATCGAATTAAATCATATGAATATTTTGAAAAAATGTCTAAAGACTTACCATTTGGACCTAAGTTTAAACTTAACTTTGATGATATTATTTACTATAAAAGTACAACAGATGAACTAACAGATGATTGGTCTAAAGTTATGAAACCAATTAAAAGTGAACTTGATAATTTAGGAGTACTTGAAAGTGAACAATATATGGATGGTATGGGAGTACAGTATGAGAGTGAAGTAATTTATCATAATATGATTAACGAGCTAGTTGATAAAAAAGTAATCTTTACATCCATTGATAATGCCATTAAAATGTATCCAGATCTTGTAAAAAAATATTTTGGTAAGATAGTTAAGAATACTGATAATTTATATGCTGCTTTAAATGGTTCTGTATTCTCAGGTGGTAGTTTTATTTATATTCCTCCTCATACTAAATTAAATAGACCATTACAAAGTTATTTTAGAATTAATAGTAAAGGAATGGGCCAGTTTGAAAGAACTTTAATTATTGTAGATAATGATAGTTGCCTTCATTATATTGAAGGATGTACCGCTCCTACTTATGCTACATCATCACTTCATGCTGCCGTTGTTGAAATATATGTAGGAAAGAATAGTAAATGTAGATATACAACAATTCAAAACTGGGCTCCTAATGTTTATAACTTAGTTACTAAAAGAGCCTTAGTAGAAGAAAATGGTACTATGGAATGGATTGATGGTAATATTGGTAGTAAGCTTACTATGAAGTATCCTTGTTGTATTTTAAAAGGTGATAATTCTAAAGGTACCTGTATAACCATAAGTGTCGCATCAAACAACCAGATTCAAGATACAGGGGCAAGAATGATTCATCTAGGTAAAAATACATCTAGTAAAATTATATCTAAAAGTATCGCTAGAAGTGGAGGAAATGCTACTTATAGAGGTGATGTAAAGATTAAAGAAGATGCTACTAATTCCTATTCAATGATAAAATGTGACACATTAATACTAGATAAAGAAAGTATTAGTGATACAATACCAACAAATATAGTCTCTAATAATAGTAGTACAATAGAACATGAAGCAACAGTTTCTAAGATAAATGATGCTAATATTTTCTATTTAGAAAGTAAAGGAATACCTAAAGAAACTTGTGAAGAATTAATTGTTTTAGGGTTCCTAGAAGAGTTTAGAAAAGAACTACCTATGGAGTATGCTGTTGAATTAAATCAACTTTTGAAAAAAAACTTATAATTTTGCAAATTGACCCCTAAAATAGGGGTCAATTTATTAAATTCGCCCACTGAATTTGCAAAATCTCCTTAAAAAAAGCCTTGAATTTGCAAAATCCTCTTTTTGCAAGAAAATTAAAACTATGTTAGCCTATCTTCTGAAAGGAGGAAAAGTATGCTAAATAGTTTAATTTTAGTAGGACGTCTAACCAAAGATATTGATATTAAAGAAACAGAATCTGGTAAAAAAGTAGGAACACTTTCTTTAGCAGTACCACGCTCTTTTAAAAATATGGATGGTGTCTATGAAACTGACTTTATAAACTGTACACTTTGGGAAGAAAAAGCTAAACTAACCAAAGAATACTGTAAAGTTGGTGACATAGTTGGTATTAGAGGACGTCTACAAAGTAACATTGTAAAAAAAGAAGATGGTACAAAATACTTCCTAGAAGTAGTAGCAGACAAAGTCACTTTTTTGTCAAACAAGAAGAAAGAAAGTGTCAAAAATATCGATAATTAGTATTTTTTACGCTTATTTTTCAATAATTTACCAATAATGGTTGACTTTTTCTAAAAAAAAGATTTATATATTAATAAACAATTAATTAAGGAGAGACAAATATGCTTTTAAGTAAACGTTTAAAAGAGTTGCGTATAGCAAATGACTTAACGCAACGAGAGTTGGGCGAGCGTGTAAATGTTACAAAAGTAAGTATTTGTTGTTACGAAAATGGCACAAGAGTCCCAACTTTAGAAACATTAATAAAAATAGGAGAAGTATTAAATGTAGATGTTGACTATCTATTAGGATATGATAATCCAGTAAAGCCAAATGGTAAAAAGAAAAGAAATACTAATATGGCTATAGAAGAAATAGAATTCATCAAAGGATTAAGAGAAATAGATTATCTACATCAACATATAATAGAAAATCCAAAAGGGATGATTGAGCAAATGATCAAGAGTATAGATTAAACTCTTGATTTTTTTTATTTATTATAATATCATTAAGTTAACAAGAATAGGAAAGAAGGTAGTAATTATGATGAAAACCAGTATTGACGTTTGTTTACAACATGTTACTTGGGGGGCAGTTTAATAGTAAAATAGTTACTTTCTTTCATTATGTAACAAAAAGAGAATAGGATAATTCTATTCTTTTTTAGTGCAATAATGAAGGGAGTAAGATGATGAAAAAATTATTATTAGAAACAAGTTTTAGTAAGATATATATGATAGTAATGATTATAATAACACTACTAATATTAGGAGGATATTTTTCTTATGCTATGTTTACAGTAAGTAAGGAAAAAGGAAATGCTATAAGTATTGTTACAGGTAATTTAGAGTATAAACTAAGAGTAGATGGAGAAGAAACTAATAAATTAACAGTAGGCTCTAATAGTAGTAAAGAATTTATTATAACTTTATCTAATCCTAATAATATTAAGGCGAGATTTAACTTTTATTATATAGATGAAATACCTGCTAATGTAGAAGCAGGTTATATATTAGATTGTGAGACTAATAACTTACCAGAAGCGAAAGGTGTTATTTTAGAGAAGATAAATACGGCAGGGTCAAGTAATACATATAAAATTATGGTGGAAAATGAAAGTAATCAAAATATAACTATAGAACTTGGAGTAAATGTAGGACTAGATTATAACGATTTAAGTTTACCAGATAATGGACACTTATTTAATGAGTATGTTGATATACCTAATGCACCAGAATTAGATGATAACATGATTGCCGTATCATATGATGGTACAAACTGGGTAAAGGCAAGTAATGATAATAGTGATAATAATTGGTATAATTATGAAGAATTAAAATGGGCAAATGCTATAACAGTAAGTGAGGGTACAAGAGATACATATAAGAATGCAAGTATAGGAACTCCAATATCAATGGATGATATAGAAACAATGTGGGTATGGATACCAAGATATAGTTATACAATAGGCAGTACTGATGGGACAAATTATTATGGTAAAAAGGGTTGTTATTTAGAAAGTGCACCAACACAAGCTTTACCAGGAGAAATAGATATAAGATTTATAGATACTAATATTAAAGATAGAGGAAATGCTAAATATATAACTACTACTGGTTCAAGAGAGTATTATACTCCAGATGCATTTACTTTTGACAATGAGGAATTATCTGGAATTTGGGTAGGAAAGTTTGAGGCAAGTAGTAGTGATCCAAATATAAATCATGGCGGAGGAAATACAACAGAGTTAGATCCTATGATAAAACCAAATGTAAATAGTTGGCGTTATATAAATGTAAGTAATGCTTTTAATGCAAGTTTAAAGATGAATGATGAAGGGAATAGATATGGTTTTACTAATAAAGTAGATACTCACATGATGAAAAATAGTGAATGGGGAGTAGTAGCCTATCTGTCTCAAAGTAAATACGGAAAAATAGGAAATGATAACTTTAAAGGTACAAATAAAGAAATATATGTAAATAAGTCAGATATAGGAATAACAGGGTGTAGTTCTGGATCTCCAGATGCTTTTAATTCAGATTATACTTGTCATTACCAATATAATATAGATATAAATGGAACAGGTGCAAGTACAACAGGAACTATCTATGGAATATATGATATGAGTGCAGGATCATGGGAATATGTAATGGCTAATTATAATGATATAATAAAAAATGGTGGATTTACTACTATGCCAGAATCTAAATATTATGATAAATATATAACTAATAATATATATACAGCATGTAATGGAAAAGAATGTCCATCACATGGCTTATCAGAAACAGCTTCTTGGTATGATGATTTTAATGGCTTAAGTGAAGTAACAGAAGATGGTCCATGGCTAGTTAATAGTGGAGGTTACGGAAGTACAGTACCAGGAATATTTTATCATGGTGATGGAAATTTAAGTGGTGGTCCAAATGAAGATACAACATTTAGATTAGTAACAATAATAAATTAAAAAGCAATTGAAAATTAAAGTTGTATATGTTAATATTAAATTAACAAAAATAAGAAAGAAGGTAGTAATTATGATGAAAAATAGCATCAACACCTGTTTACAATATGTTACCTGGGGGGGGGCAGTTTAATAGTAAAATAGTTACTTTCTTTCATTATGTAACAAAAAGAGAATAGGATAATTCTATTCTTTTTTAGTGCAATAATGAAGGGAGTAAGATGATGAAAAAATTATTATTAGAAACAAGTTTTAGTAAGATATATATGATAGTAATGATTATAATAACATTATTGATATTAGGAGGATATTTTTCTTATGCTATGTTTACAGTAAGTAAGGAAAAAGGAAATGCTATAAGTATTGTTACAGGTAATTTAGAGTATAAACTAAGAGTAGATGGAGAAGAAACTAATAAATTAACAGTAGGCTCTAATAGTAGTAAAGAATTTATTATAACTTTATCTAATCCTAATAATATTAAGGCGAGATTTAACTTTTATTATATAGATGAAATACCTGCTAATGTAGAAGCAGGTTATATATTAGATTGTGAGACTAATAACTTACCAGAAGCGAAAGGTGTTATTTTAGAGAAGATAAATACGGCAGGGTCAAGTAATACATATAAAATTATGGTGGAAAATGAAAGTAATCAAAATATAACTATAGAACTTGGAGTAAATGTAGGACTAGATTATAACGATTTAAGTTTACCAGATAATGGACACTTATTTAATGAGTATGTTGATATACCTAATGCACCAGAATTAGATGATAACATGATTGCCGTATCATATGATGGTACAAACTGGGTAAAGGCAAGTAATGATAATAGTGATAATAATTGGTATAATTATGAAGAATTAAAATGGGCAAATGCTATAACAGTAAGTGAGGGTACAAGAGATACATATAAGAATGCAAGTATAGGAACTCCAATATCAATGGATGATATAGAAACAATGTGGGTATGGATACCAAGATATAGTTATACAATAGGCAGTACTGATGGGACAAATTATTATGGTAAAAAGGGTTGTTATTTAGAAAGTGCACCAACACAAGCTTTACCAGGAGAAATAGATATAAGATTTATAAGTACTAATATTAAAGATAGAGGAAATGCTAAATATATAACTACTACTGGTTCAAGAGAATATTATACTCCTGATGCTTTTACTTTTGGTGATGAGGAACTATCTGGAATCTGGGTAGGAAAGTTCGAGACAAGTAGTAGTGACCCTAGTGCATATCGGGGAGGAGGCAATACAGCTGAACTAGATCCTATGATAAAACCAAATATAAATAGTTGGCGTTATATAAGTGTAAGTAATGCTTTTAATGTAAGTTTAAAGATGAATGATGCAGGGAATAGATATAGCTTTAATGAAAGTACTGATACTCATATGATGAAGAATAGTGAATGGGCGATAGTTGCCTATTTATCTCAATCTAAATATGGAAAGTTAGGAAATACAAATTTTACAGGTGCTAATAAAGAGATATATCAAAATAAATCAAACTATTTTATAACAGGATGTAGTTATGGATCACCTAGCAATGGAAATACAGATTATGGATGCCAATATCAATATAATGAAGAAATAAAAGGAACAGGTGCAAGTACAACAGGAAATATATATGGAATATATGATATGTCAGGCAGCGCTTGGGAATATGTAATGGGAAACTATAATGATGTAGTAGGTGCTAGTGGCTTTGAGAGTCCATTAACTTTAAATTCTAAGTATTATGATAAGTATACTAGCAGCAATGCAAATACATCTTGCAATGGTAATGAGTGCTTAAGCCATGGATTATCAGAAACAATTGAATGGTATAACGACAAACACACAATGATAAATAATGAACAACCATGGATAGGACGAGGTGGACATTACTCTCTTCCATATGTAGGAATTTTTTATAATACTTATATTGGATATATGGGTGATGCTGAAGAGGGAGGAACTTTCCGCCTAGTCGCAACAATAAAGTAAAAAGCAATTGAAAATTAAAGTTGTATATGTTAATATTAAATTAACAAAAATAAGAAAGAAGGTAGTAATTATGATGAAAAATAGCATCAACACCTGTTTACAATATGTTACCTGGGGGGGGGCAGTTTAATAGTAAAATAGGTGCTTTCTTTCATTATGACATAAGAGCAGGATGAGATATTTCTGTTCTTTTTAGTGTTAGAAAAAATAGTGGAGGAGTAAGAAAAAATGAAGAAGAAAGAAAATATTGTAATAATAGTGATGTTAGTTGTTATGGTAATAGCGATAATAGGAGTAAGTTATGCTGCCTTTAGTTTTAGTAAACAAGGTAGTGTTCCTAACAAGATTACAACAGGATCTATTACCATGACTTATGAAGAAAGTGATAATACCATAAGTATAGGAAATGCTCTACCTACAACAGATGCGACAGGAATGGCAAGATTAAAAGATGGAGAGTACTTTGATTTTAATGTTAGTAGTGAGATAACAGGTGATGTTAATATCAACTATGAGATAAGTGCAAAAGAAGTAGGAGATGGAACAATAGATGGTTCTAATATAAAGTTATATTTAACTAGATTAACTGAAGATGGAACAGAAGAACAATTAATGACACCTGAGACTTATAATGAGGAGTCAACATCTAATAAATTTACAGGAAGACTAGCAGGAGAGATGAGTTTATATACTTCAAGTATGAATAGTAGTGAAAGTAATAACTACAGACTAAGAATGTATGTAACAGAAGAATACAATCCTCAAGGAGATGGAGGAAATTTAACCTTTGCGGTTAAGGTAAATGTATATGGAAAAGATAGAGTAGGAGTAGAAACATCAAAAGTAATTATGGAAAACTTAAATAGTGGAAGTACCTTTGATGATGGATATGATACATTTATAACAGGAGAAGATCCTAATAATTATGTCTGGTATAGTGGAAAATTATGGAGAGCGGTTAGTGTAAATAATGAAGCGAAGACAACTAAATTAGTAACCCAGTGGAATATAAGTGCAACTACATATAACGAAAGTGGAAATTCTGCTTTTGAAGGAAGTTATATGGAAGAGTGGTTAAACGATACAACAGTAGATGGTTTCTTAGGAAATTTAAGAGAACCAGAGAAATTTATTGTAATGGATGCGAAGTGGAATGCAACTGAGGATGATAGAGGTTTAGGAAGTATAACAAGACCATCAGATGATGGAACAATAGTAGAAGATGCTGTAGGTCTACTTAATATTTATGAATATCAAGAAAGCTATAGAGGAACAACATATGAATATGGTTATTTAAATAATGGATTGGGTTTTTGCACTTTAACACCAGCGGGCATGGATAGTATTGTTGTGATACTTCACTTAGGAAGTAAAGGTGCGGGAGGATCATTTACTATCCAGAGTATACGTCCATCAATAAATCTAAAATCTAACATTCATATTGTAGATGGTGATGGGACAATAGATAATCCATATCGCTTAGAAGGAGATAATGATACAAACCTTTCAGGTACATTATTTAATACTAGATACAGCGGAGAATATATCCGTTTTGGCAATGGTGAAAATAATTTATATAGGATAGTAAGTCATGAAAATGGAACCGGTACAAAAATAGTCAGTGCAGAACCATTAAAAAGTTCAGGAGAATTTATAACAAGTACCTTTGGAAGTAATACAACATTTTCAAGTAGTAATACTATAGGAGTATTTTTAAATGGAGATTATCTAACAAACTATGTAGATAGTACATATAGAGATATGATAGAAGATAGTACTACATGGTATCTTGGAACCGTAGGAAATAGAACTTCATATAAACTAGCCAAATATACAGATACAACTGGGACTTCAATAACATCAAATGTAACGCAAGCTAAAGTAGGGTTATTAAGGTATGGAGAATTAATGGCAGGTCAATTTAATAAATATGTCAATAATACAAAATTTTGGTTGTTAACACCAACAGGTCCATATTTAGCTTATTATGTGGAGACAGATGCAGGGGTGGCTGACAGTGTACCATCTTCTTATAATTATGGTATTCGTCCATCTCTAAATCTAAAACAAAACGTAGTAATAACTTCTGGAGATGGAACTAAAAATAATCCATTCACTTTAGAATTATCTACTTAAGATTTCTTTATAAGAAGTCTTTTTCTTTTCAATCATCTTTTAATGCGTTATAATTAATGTAACAGCAAAGTTAAAAAAATATATTTTATAGTAGGTGATAAATTTGAAAAAATTAAGTGAATTATATGATATTAATGATGATAGATTAATTAAATCTGTTAAAATAAATTCTAAAGAAGTAGAAAAAGGCGACATCTTTGTTTGTACTATGGGAGTAACAGCAGATCGTCATGATTATATTGATGAAGCGATTAAAAACGGTGCTAGTGCTATCGTAGTAAGTCGTGATGTTGGTAAAAAAAGTGTCCCAGTAATTAAAGTAGATAACACTAATCTAGAACTTAGAAAGCTATGTGCTAAATTCTATGACTACCCATATGATAAAGTCTTTATGATAGGGGTTACTGGTACTAATGGTAAAACAACAGTAGCAGAAATTGCTTATCAATTATTAGGTAAAGATACAGCATACATAGGAACCAATGGTAGAAAATATAATGATAAACATCTAAGTATGCGAAATACAACCCCTGATGTTGATAGACTTTATAAATACTTTAAAGAATTTATAGATGGAGGTTGTAATACCATTTGTATGGAAACAAGTAGTGAAGCCTTTTATAGACATAGACTTGATGATATTAAATATGATATTGGAATAATTACTAATATTACAGAAGACCATTTAAATATTCATAAAACTATTGAAAACTATGTAGATTGTAAATGCCAATTAGTTAGACAAGTTAAAGATAATGGTTATTCAATATTAAATAGTACTGATAAATACTTTGATAAATTTAATAGTGTTGCAAATGGTAATATAGTAAGTTATGGTTATAAAGATACTGATACTCTAAAAATAGAAAATTATACTTTAAAAAGAGATAAAACTATTATTAATTTTAAGTATAATAATAAATTATATGAAGTAATTTCACCACTATTAGGTAGTTTTAATGTCGATAACCTAGCAGCATCTATTCTTTGTTTATTATGTAAAAACATTGACTTTGAAGAAATCATTACAAGAGTTAGTAATCTAAAACAAATAGAAGGAAGAATGGAAACATTACCATTTACTGATAAATATACAGTTATATTAGATTATGCTCATACTACAGATGCCCTTAATAATATTTTATCTTTTCTTAGTAATGTTAAAGAAAACAGAATAATCACAGTTACAGGAAGTGCAGGAGGAAGAGAAAAAGATAAAAGACCAAGTATGGGAAAAATAGTTTTAGAAAAATCAGACTATGTTATTTTTACCATGGATGATCCAAGAAATGAAGATCCTAATGAAATAATAGATGATTTAATAAGTGAATCAAATAAAACAAATTATGAGAGAATAATAGATAGAAAAGAAGCGATATATAAAGCATTATCTATAGCACAACCTAAAGATATAGTATTAGTTGTAGGTAAAGGTAGAGATGATTATATGGCTATTAATGATGATTACCTACCATATTGTGATTATGATGTTATTAAGAGTTATTATGAACAGTAGTTTACACTAAACTTTTTGTCAATGGTTGAATTTATAAGTGTCTATATGTTAAGATATAAGTGAAAATAGAAAACGGTGATGCTTATGAAAAGAACCATTTATATTATTAATGCTATCTTGTTTATGGGATGTTGTTTACTAGTTAGTACTACAACACCAGATGTAAAGGACATTGATGTAAATAACAAAATTACTTTTGTAAATAGTGATGCTATAACAAAAGAAGAAGTTATAGAAATAGCACCCGTTGAAACTATAGTAGAAGAAGAACCTGAGGAAGAAGAAGTTGTTGAAGAAGTAAAAGAAGAAGTTAGAGAAGTTGTCTCTAATGATGAAGTAGTAGGTAAAGATGAGCCTGTTGTTAATAATACACCTACTAGTGATGAAGAAGTTTATATTCCACCAATTACTGTTGGTTCTATATTTACCGGTTCAATGAGTGGTTATGGTTCAGATATAGGTACTACAACGGCATCAGGACATAATATTGAAAAAAGTATCTATTATGATGATTCTACCTATGGACAAGTTAGAATATTAGCCAGTGGAAAACAAATTCCATTTGGTTCAATTATTAAAGTAAGTAATAGCAATGCAGGCAGTTTTACAGGTATAGTCCTTGATAGAGGTAGAAATATAGGTTTTGGTAATATATATGATTTTGATTTATTGTTTGAAACAAGTAAGGAAGCAAAAAATTATGGAGTTAGCCATAATGCAACTTTTGAAATATTAAGAGTAGGTTATTAATAAATAAAGAAAGAAGGTAAAAATATGAGAACGCTATGTTTACAACATGTTACCTGGGGGGGGGCAGTTTAATAATAAAATAGTTACTTTCTTTCATTATGTAACAAAAAGAGAATAGGATAATTCTATTCTTTTTTTTAGTGCAATAATGAAGGGAGTAAAATGATGAAGAAATTATTATTAGAAACAAGTTTTAGTAAGATTTATATGATTGCAATGATTATAATAACATTATTAATATTAGGGGGATATTTTTCATATGCTATGTTTACAGTAAGCAAAGAAAAGGGAAATGCAATAAGTATAGTTACAGGTAACTTAGAGTATAGACTTACTGTAGATGAAGAAGAAACTAATAAACTAACGGTAGAGCCTAATACTACAAAGACTTTTACAATTACCTTAAGCAATCCTAATAATATAAAAGCAAGATTTAATTTCTATTACATAGGAGAAGAACCAAGTTATACAAAGATAGGATACATAGTAAAGGAAGGAATGAATATCCCACCACTTGAAGTTGGAACAACATTAGAGAAAGTAAATACAACAGGATCAAGTAATACATATATAGTAAGGGTAATAAATAATAGTGGTAGTCCTGTAGAGTTCACATTAGGAGTAAGTGTCGGACTAGATTATAATGATTTAAAACTACCAGATGATGGACATTTATTAGAAGAGATAACAGATAAGGGAGAAGTAGGAACAGTAGTATTAGATGATATAAGTAAAGATAGTATATATGATGATGGAACAGATACATTTATAACTGGAGAGCATCCTAATAACTATATCTGGTATAGTGGTAAATTATGGAGAGCGGTATCTGTTAATAATGAAGAGAAGACAGTAAAGCTTGTCACCCAGTGGAATATAAGTGTAACTAATTATGATGATAATAGTAGTTCTATTAAAGGAAGTTATATGGAATCTTGGTTAAATGACACTACCGTAGATGGATTCTTAGGTAATTTAAGAGATTATGAAAACTTTATAGTAACAGATACCGTATGGGATGCAACAATGGATGATAGAAATTTAGGCGAAATAACAAGACCGGATGGTACAACAACTGTAACCAATCCTATAGGACTATTAAATATATATGAATATCAGACAAGTTATAGAGGAACAACTTATAATAATGGTTATTTAAACAACGGACTTTTTTGGTGGACATTAACACCAATATCGGCATCTGATATATGGCGTATTAGTTATACAGGAGCCACTGGAAAAAATGATGTGCATTCTGGTAATTATTATGGTATAAGACCATCAATAAATCTAAAATCTAATATCAAAATAGTAGATGGCAACGGAACAGAAAATGATCCATATAGACTAGAAGGAGACAATGATAATAATCTTTCAGGAACACTTCTTTCGAGTAGATATAGTGGGGAATATATAACTTTTGGAATTGGAGAAAATAATCTATATAGAATAGTAAGTCATGAAAATAGTATAGGAACTAAAATAGTTAGTGCAGAACCATTAAAAGATTCAGGGACATTTAAAACAATTATTTTTGGAAATGATACAACGTTTTCAAGTACAAATACGATAGGTACATTTCTAAATGGAAAATATTTAACAAACTACGTGGGTGATACTTATAGTGATATGATAGAAAATAATACTATATGGTATTTAGGTAGAATACAGGGAAATTATAATTATAGACTGGCAAAATATATAGATATTAGTATGAGCAATTTAACAAGTTATATAGCAAATACTAAAATTGGATTATTAAGATATGGAGAATTAATGGCCGGTCAATTTGAAAGGTATGCAGTAAAAGGAGAAAGTTCTAATGTAGGTCTAACGATGACTTATTGGACATTGACACCATTTCTTACATCTTCAATATTCGGTATTTATCTTGACGGTGGCGGAAGTTGGTCATCAGTGTCTAATGACCTGTTTGGTATAAAACCAGCTTTAAATTTAAAACAAAATGTAGTAATAACATCTGGAGATGGAACTAAAAATAATCCGTTCCAGTTATCCGTTCAATAATGTTATCTGTTCAAACTAGAAAATCTAGCATAAAAACTAGATTTCTTTTAATTTTTGAACA
>CALVIY010000022.1 GCA_944331955.1 uncultured Bacilli bacterium | reverse complement strand
AACCTATTCTTAACGGGTTATTACTTGTCTATTGATATCACTTATTTTGTCACGGGCATTTACTTTGAGAATTCACCCAATTTTTCTATCGCTTCTTCTTAAATCATAATATATTCTTTATTAAGTTTATCTAATAATTTTATATTAAATAATTTCTTTATCATCCTTGATTTCTTGCATTTTATTATTAATTTTTAACATTTTTTGGTCTAAAGCTCTAATATCTTTAGCACATTTATGCATACCTTCTTTTATTTCTTCTGGTATTTCTCCTTTAAATTTATAAGTTATTTTATGATCTAAACTAGCCCAAAAATCCATTGCTAATGTTCTAATTTGTATTTCTGCTGCTACCATAGTAACACCATCTATTAAATAAACTGGTACATAAACATTTAAATGATAACTTGAATATCCTGTTTCTTTAGGATTAGAAATATAATCTTCTTTATCATGAATGGTTATCTGATCACTGCTTTCTATTATATTTACTATTTTCTTTACATCTGATAAAAATGAACATACTATTCTAAGACCTACTACATCAAGAACTTGTTCTTCTATATTTTTAGTAGTAACTTCATAACCTCTAGATATTAACTTTTTACTAATGCTATCATAACTTTTAAGTCGTGACTTTATATGTTCAACGGGATTATAATTATTTTTATATTCATAGTCTTGTAGTAAAATACTAATTTCTGTTTCAAGAGTTTTTAAAGCAGCAGTATATTTTAATAATAACCCCTCTAAATCCTTATCTTTCATAATCATCCTTCCTTATATACATAACACTAGACTTAATTGTCTTCTAAGTCTAGTGTTTCTATTTCTTCTACTACAGCCATTTGTTGTTCTACAATTATCTTTAACTTACGTTTAAAGATCTTAACGTTTTTCTCTAATCTATCCGCTTCATCTTCTATCTTTCTAGCTTTTAATAATGATTCTCCCACTATCCTTGAAGCATTATGCTTAGCATCACTAACTATAATATCAGCTTCTTCTCTTGCTAGTCTTTTAACATTATCAGCAGTTTTCTCAGCATTAATTAAAGATTGCTTTAAAGTATTTTCTAAGTCTTCATAATGACTTAATTTATCTTTAAGATCTGCTATTTCTTTTTTCTGTTCTTTACATTTTCTAATTATACCTTCAGTTTCTTTAATTACATCATTTACAAATTTATTAACTTCACTTCTATTATAACCATTCGCTTCATAATTAAATTTGTCCATTAATATCACATCCCTTAATACGGGTTATTACCAATCAAATTCATCGTCTTCTTGTTTTTTAGATTTTCTAGGTATTTTTGGAGGAGCATCATCACTAATTTCTCCTTCTACATTAACATTATTCGGAGTACATAAAAATATTCCTCCTCCTAGTTTTTGTAAATCTCCACCTATGGCATACAAAGTACCACTTAAAAAATCAACTATTCTTTTCGCTTGATCTGGTGTAACTCTTTTTAAATTAACAACTACTGCATTTCTTTCTTTTAAATAATCGGCAATTTGTTGACTTTCAGAGTAAGCGCGTGGCTCTAATAACATCATTTTACTACCTGCAACACCATTTTCATCCATATATTCTTCTTTACTCACTTTATAATACTCCTCCTCTTTAACCTCTTCTAAAAAATCATTTTCATCGCTACCTATCAATTTTTTTAATTTATCTAAAGCCATATCTTATCCTCCTATTAACTATATATTATAGTAACATATTTTTTCTAATTAGAAAAGTAGTTAATTACTATTATACCAAATATTTTTAATATCAACGTTATTAGACAAAGGCTCTGGATTAGCTTTTTCAAACTGCATATTTATTGGTACTTTAAAAGCACTACCAAAGGCAATAGCATTACCAGGTTTTAAATTTTTAAGTTGGTTAGCTACTTCCATAGAAATAGATGGTACCATTTCTTTAATATAATTTAAATCTTTAGGGTGTAATGTTCTAAGAATAACAAAGTTTGAACACTGTGATATTGCAGTATCAGAAAGTTCACTTGGCCTTTGGGTAATTAGTCCTAAGAGTACTCCATATTTACGTCCTTCTTTAGTTATTCTATCAAAGATATTATAACCAAGTATCTCTGTATCTGTATCTTTTTGAACATAACGATGGGCTTCTTCTATTATTATATGATATGGAATACTACCACGTTTTTCATTTGTAACTGCTGTATCGAATATTAATTTGGAAATTATTTTTGTTATAACTTTAGCAAGTCTATCTTCTATATAACTAATATTAAAGTTTACTATCTGACATCTCTTTCCGTTCATATTAGTAAATAATCTATCTAAATATGTATCTTTGGAGATGTAAGCATTAGAATCAAAGAAAACATGGTTAGGACTATTAGCAAGGGTATGTAATCTAACACTTAAGACATTTGCATAGTCATAGACTTTATCACTTTTTAAAATACCTTCA
Organism: uncultured Bacilli bacterium; assembly: GCA_944331955.1. GTDB lineage: Bacteria > Bacillota_I > Bacilli_A > RF39 > UBA660 > Onthousia. Next base: position 20,472 of record CALVIY010000022.1, on the reverse strand, counting down.
CTAATAAGGGCGAAATCCATCGCTGTTTCTAAGTCTTTTAGGGTGTATGCAATGAATTTTTCAGGACGGTCTTCTAAATTAAAATCATCCATTATAAAGGTTTTTACAAAGTTAACAACAAGTTCCATTTCCATTAATTTACCAGTTTTATCTATATATAGACATTGTTTAAAGGTTCTAACGTATCCAGGTTGTACTATTTTAGCATCCAAGCTTAAGTCTTTAGTATTAAATTTGGTAAGGACTGCTATTACTTGATCTCTTATCTTTGTAGATTGATGTCCACTTAATAAAATATCAAGTACTGCTCTTGCAATAATATCATTTTTATATTTAATGACATCAGGATCATCACCTGTTAAAATAGAAACTAGACTTAAAGCTTTTTCAATAATAGGAAGTTGATTAGGTGTTGTTACATCAAGAAGTAATGCTAAATCATCTACTCCAAGTAACCATAAAGGGATATTTAATATTTCACTATTTACATTATCAGGATTAGTTGTATAAGTCTTATAATGCATATTGGGATTTACATTATCAACATTACCTAGAGCTCTTGTATACTCTCCATAAGCATCAAACATAATAACATGGGCATTAACTGGACTTTTCTTAGGATCGGCAAAGACATTTTGTAAGATACGGCTAACAGAAAATGATTTACCGGCTCCAGAATTACCTAATATAGCGAAATGATTACTGAAAAAGCCATTTATATTTACATTTATTTTATAGTTTTTATAAATATTAGAAAAACCAAAAGTAACTTCATCTTCTGTAGGTTCTACTGGTCCAAGAATTAAAGAAAGTTCTTCCATAGTTACAATTCTAGTAGTAGATCTAAAAGAAGGTTTAACGCTTATACCAGGTAAAAATTCATTATTTTTTATTTCACCTACAATATTTATTTTTAAAGTAGTTCTTGTACTATTAACAATCTCTCCTACTATTTTTGTACCATTATCTTCAAAGATAACATGTAAATTTAAAAGGTTTGATTGTTTAGTTAAATCTATGCTTAAATCTAAAATAACATTATTATCAACAATTTCTCTGATTGTTCCCAACATAAAAAACACCTTCTTATTCTATAGAAATTATACTATAATTTTCTCTTAGTAACAAGTGCTTTTTTGATATTTATTTGTTGCAAAAAAATCATATTAAAGTTCTAATTAACTTAGAGATATATTACTAATAAAAGTTAGGCTATCTACCTCCACAACATATTTTAATATATAGCTAAGGAGATGATTATATGCTACACTATATATTTTTTATGGGCGATGCATTTCAACTTGGAATACTTAGCATTTGTAGTTATAATAATAGGGCAAAAGAAAGACACCTAACTTCTTCCTAGAAGTATGGTGTCTACCACACTTGTAAAGATAACATCTAACAGACAGGATTAGAATATATCTTTTTTTTTATACAAATTTCTTTGACATATTCGTAATATCACATTTTATGATACTTGTCAAAAATATTAGTAACTACTGGCGTCCCCAGAGGGAATCGAACCTTCATCTAAGCCTTAGGAGGGCCTTGTTCTATCCGTTGAACTATGGGGACAAAATAAAAAGACATCTATATTTTAGCATATCTTTTTATGTTTGTTAAGAGTTAAGCAATTGTTTTATTTAAGAAAATATTTAAGTTACCATTAATATCATCACTATCAGTAACCCACATAGTAATAGTGTAAGTCTTAGTCTCATTAGCATCTAAATTATTTTCTAAAATAGAACCATCAAGAGATAAATTTCTAATATCACTTTGATATCCTTCACTATCAGTAAGAATATAGTTAATATAGTTATTACCATAATTAGATAAATTATTAAATTTAATCACAAAACTTATTTCTTTATCACTATCATTAGTAACGGTTAAGTCTTTAGTAATTTTATTAGAAGAAATACTTAAATAATCAAAACCATTATAAGTAATATCTTTATTAAACTCTATATTATTCGCTTCAAGTGATTCTTTTATTCTTACTTTATGTTGATATGGACCAAACCAAAACCAAGTAAGTAATGATATCGCTACTACTACAAAAATAATATCTATAATATATTTTTTAATTAATGTTTCCCTCACAATAATAACCCCCTTAAATTAAGGCCTATTATACCACATTTTTACTAATTATACAAGACTATCTATTATCTTATCTAACTCTTCTCTTTCCTCTTCATTAGTATCATCTGTTTCTAATTCTTTACCAAACCAATCTGGTAATATTTCTTCTTTCGCTATCTTTTTAGAAACAGTTTTATTCTTAGTTGTACTAGTTGCAACTCTTTTCATCTTTTTATATTCTTTTTCTGTTAATTTCATCGCTTCTTCTACTGTTTCAATATTAAGTCTTTTCCACTGTCCTGCTATTGTTTCTAAATAATTACGATTTAACTTCTGATTATTTATCTTTAAAGCATAAGAAATTAATACATTAACTACTCCGGCACTAAGTTTTTGATCTATCATTAAATCTTCTATTAAATTAAGATCTCTTTTAGTAGGTTCTGCTCCTTTCATTTTACTTTTTAGATAATCATAAGGACTAGTATTTTCAAAAGTATAAGCCATTTTAGCCCATTTAGAGGTATCTCCTTCTGGCTTTTTAAGATAATCTGGTTGGGTTTGATAAATAAGGGTTGGAAGATTACCAACATTTTCAAAGGAATAGTAATTACGACAATTCTTTCTTAATAAAGTCTTATCAATTAAACCTTTCTCATTTAAAGAAGTTCTAACAAGACCACTCATTCTTTCAGTATCTATATTATAGACTAAAGCAAGATTATTAATTAAAGTTTTAGTATCTTTATCAAAACATCTATTACTGACAAGTCCACTAGGTATTGATGATATTAAAAGATTAAAGTCTATTGCATCATCTAATATTATTGATGCTTCTTCTCTTCTTTCAATATTTTCAACTACTTCAAAAGGTTTTAGGGTACTACTTTTAAATACTTCATTAAATTTATGAGATATATCTTCATAATCAGTTAATCTAACTCTTGGAACTTTAAACATTTCTTGACGTTTATCATATTCTTTTTTACCAATATTATTGTATAGAACTATATTTAATATGGGATGATTAAAAAATTCATTAGCACTGATAGGAGAATATAATAGATAAACATAACTATTAACACTTCCCTTTTTTAAATAAGTTTTTATAAGACCTACAGCTTCTAACTTTTCTCTTGCTATCATTATATCTTCTAAACGTAGTTGCATTATACTCATTAAATGATGATGATTTAACTCATCACTAAGGCGATTAAATTCCTCTAAATCATCTATTAAAGTAAAGTAAAGACTAACAGCAGTATAACCTATAATTGGTTGATAAAGCATAGTTAAAAGACGTCTATCTTCTTCATGAAGGACAGTTTTATTAACTACTACATAAGTATCTGCAGGTAACAAGGTAATATTTCTCATAGTCTTCACTTCCTAGAAAATAGTATAAGTGAAAAACTAAAAAAAGACTAGAACTTTTTTCTAATCTTTCTTACTTTTTCTTTTTCTTATCAATTGGTTCTATTTTAACAGTATAACCAAGTGGTTCTAATATTTTAATAAGTGTATTAACTTGTGGAGAAGTTATTAAATTTTCAATTCTTGTGATAGTTAATCTAATAACTCCAGATTGATTAGCCATAGCTTCTTGAGTTAAATGATTATCTTTTCTTAATTTAATAAAATCTTGTACAAATTGATATTCTAAATCTTTTAACTTCTCTTCTTTATTTTTATCCATTAGTATCCCTCCCTGCTACTAATGTAACATAGGATATACTGTTAATCAATAGTTTTTTGAAAAAAATTACGAAATTTCGTAAATTTCTATATATATCAACAAAAATTAGCTTAATTCTACGGTAAAAGGATTGTTTTTTGTTCCATCTCCAGAGGTTATTACTACGTTTTGTTTTAGATTTAGGGCAGGTTTAATACCATAATTATTATTTAAACTACCAGCGCTACCACTATTACTTATAACCCATGCATCAGAAGCACTTGTAGAAGTTAGAATCCAATAATTAGTATTATCACTTGTATCAAAAAACTGTCCTGACATTAATTCCCCTAACCTTAGTAATCCCACTTTAGTTTCTGTTACACTTGATGTTAAAGTCTCACCTGTTGTATTTGCATATTTTGCTAATATATAATTTCCCCCTAATTTTACTCTTCCTAAATACCAAGTACTACTTTCTTCTATCATATTATTATAATTATCGCCAACATAGTTTGTTAAATATTCACCATTTAAGAATGTACCTATTGTATTAGTATTTGAAAAAGTGCCATTGTCTCCAAAAGCTAAGGTTTTATATTTGTAAGACTCTCTTAATGGTTCGGCACTAGTTATTTTAGTTTCTGTTCCGTTTTCATGGCTTACTATTCTATATAGATTATTTTCTCCGCTTCCAAACCTTATATATTCTCCACTATATCTACTTGAAAGTAGTGTTCCAGAAAGCTTTGTATCATTATCTCCTTCAAGTCTATATGGATTATCTTCTGTACCATTCCCATCTACGATTTTCACGTTGGATTTTAGATTTATTGATGGGCGAATACCGTGTGCCGTAAATACACTTAGGTTATTTTGAACACCACTTCCATAGACATTCCATTCCCTTGATACAGTATTATATGGTGTAATTGTCCACCAAGCAAGGCCATTATTTAAATAACCACCTGTTCCACCATTATTACTAGATTGATATTCATACATATTTAAAAGTCCTACAGCATTTGTTACTGTTGTTGTTCCATCTGGTCTTTGTATGCTGCCAAAATCATCAGTGCTTAAGGTATTATCCCATATTGAATCAGTCACAATAAACTTCTCATAGTCTCTTAAATTACCTAAAAAACCATCTGCACTTGTATTGTTTAACCATTCTTCCATATAACTCCCTTCAAATGATGTGCTACCACTTGAATATGGAATTGCACTTATATTCCATTGGGTTATTAACTTAGTAGTCTTTGCTTCATTATTAACAGATACCGCTCTCCATAATTTTCCACTATACCAGACATAATTATTAGGATTATACCCTGTTATAAATGTATCATATCCATCATCATAAGTATCTCCACTAGTTAAATTTTCTATTATAGTTTCCCCTACTCCTTTTACTTTTTCTCCTGCTTTTCCATATACATTTACCTGAACTTTAAAGGTTAATCCTCCTCCATCTCCTTGAGGATTATACTCTTCTGTTACATACATTCTAAGTCTATAATCATTAGATTCACTACTATTCATACTACTTGTATATAAACTCATCTCTCCTGCTGGTCTTCCTGTATATTCATTAGAGTCAGTCTCTTCATTATATACTTCAGGTGTCATTAATTGTTCTTCTGTTCCGTCTTCAGTTAATCTAGTTAAATAAAGTTTTATATTCGAACCATCTATAGTTCCTTCTCCTATCTCTTTTGCACTTATCTCATAGTTAATATTAACTTCACCTGTTATCTCACTACTAACATTAAAATCAAAGTACTCTCCTTCTTTTAACCTTGTCATACCTGTTTTATCTGTTGTAGGTAGGGCATTACTTAAACTTATAGTATTATCATCTTCTGTATAAGTCATGGTAATTGATCCTGTTGTAATCTTATTATGGATATTACCTTGTTGACTAAAGTTAAATGCTGCATAACTTACCCCTATTATCGCTATTAGCATTACTACTAATACTACTATTATTATAATATTTTCTTTCTTTTTTAGATTCATCTTTCATTACTCCTCTCATTATTTACTGACACTAAAAAGAACAGAATATAATTATCCTGCTCTTATGTCATAATGAAAGAAAGTAACTATTTTACTATTAAACTGCCCCCCCCCAGGTAACCATTTGTAAACAAACACTGACACTGTTTTTTTTCATAATTACTACCTTCTTCCTTATTCTTGTTAACCTAATATTACCACAAGATAAATAATTAAGTAAAGTATTTATTTCTTCTATTTACATTTCAATATATCTAACAAACTATCTAAAAACTCTTTACTTTCTATTTTAGTAATAGCAAAACTCCTCTTACCTAAATTTTTAAAATTATCAAAGGTATTTTCTAATAAAGTAAATCTATTTTCATGATTAATTAGCATTTTATTATGTTCCATTAAGTCATTTGATATATTTTCACATTGCCGCAAAGGCATCCATTATTCTAATACTAGCATTTATGGCAACTTTTGTATTTATAATTGCTGATAACATTGCCACTCCTTGCTCTGTAAATACATAAGGATCTCTTCTAAAACCCATTTTATCCGAATTGGAAATCACAAATTGTGATTTCCAATTTTCATGCTCTAGTTCTGTCATTTGAAAACAAAAATCTTTCTATATTTCTTTTTATTTTTTTGAATAAGCACTCTTGTTTCAATATGATATAATTTTGCTAAATCTCTATCTAACATTACTTGTTTTTCTATAATCTCATATATCATATTTTCTACTTCTATATCTTCTTTTTTGAAAATTCATGAAAAAATATGGTGAACATTTTAAAATTGTCTAGATAAAATAAAAAATTGGCCCTATATTTAAGGTCAATTTACAAAATTCATACTTTTTAATCTAGTTTTTGTTGTAATTCCTTTAACTTAGATAAAAACTCATTAGTTTTTCTAATCTCTTCATCAAATTTTTCATAGTTAGCTGTATTTTCTAGTTCAAGTGTTGTATTCTTCTTAACAGGTTCTTTTTCAATACCATATATTGGACTAATAATAGGACTCGGATGATAAGTACTCTTATTAGAACTATAAGCTTCACTAATAGATACTGTACTTTGATTAGATCCTAAGAATTCATCAATAGAAAGTGTTGTTCTTTTCTCTTTAGGTTCTTCTTCTAATACTTCAATTTCTTCTTTTTCTTTCTTATATCTTTCTTCTAGTTCTTGAATACTTATAGGTTCATTACCATCATCTTGATACTGTGTAATTTCATTTTGTTCTGTAATAGTTTTACCTTTAGCGATTAATTCATCTAAACTAATAATAGCATTTTCTTCTTGTTCTGTTTCAAACTTAGTAAGTTCAATATTTTCTTCCTTATCTTCATTTTCTAGTTTCTTTAATTCTTCAGTAATTCTTTCAAGTTCTCTTTTCGCTTCACTTTCAGTATAAACTTCATCTTTATATTTAATTACTTCTTCTTCATTTTTAGGACTATCTACAGGTGTAATTATTGTAGGAGAAACTACTTCAACTTTCTCCTCAAACATATCATTTAACATAATACTATCATTAGTAGTAATAGGTGGTTCATTAACACTAACAACTACTGGTTCTACTTCAATAGGACTAGACACTTTATTTTCAATAACTATAGAAGGTGCTTCTTCTTTAACTACAGGTTGTACTTCTTCTACATTTTTTACTTCTTCAATTATAGGTTCATTAACTACAGGAGTTATAGTAGCTTCTACTACTTCCTGTTTTACCTCTTCTTCCTTAGGCTCTGTAGCAATTATGTTGGTATTATCAACATTATTAGTTTTTTCTACTTGTTCTTCTTTTCTAGCTTTCGCTACTTCTTCTACTAACTTATTAAGTTCCATTGTATTATTTTGAAGTTTCTTTTTTTCTTCATGTTTCTTCATAAATTCATAAAACCAAAGAATAAAATATACAAACATAATAATACCAATAATTGCTAGTACTATTAACACTTCCTTAGTTGCTAAAAAATCTATTATCTCTTCCATTAAAATACACCTCTTTACTACAATTTATAAAACTAGTTTAGCATAGACTTAAACATTAAAAAAGTAGTTACATAAAAATTTACAACATTTTTTACATTTCATTTACATGATATATTTACAACTATTTACGAACAAAATTTTACATATTTTTTAAATTTTACAAACATATATATAATTAGGTGACCTATATGAAAAAAGAAAGTTTTATTAAATCAACAATCATTCTTATTATAGGTGGCTTCTTAACAAAGGCTTTAGGAATGATTATAAAAATAATTATGAGTAGATTAATGGGTAGTGAAGGTATAGGGTTATATATGTTAGTTCTACCTACTTTCTCTTTATTGATTGGTCTATGTCAATTTGGTATACCAACTGCTCTATCTAAATTAATAGCGGAAGACTCTAAAAATAATAAAAGACTTCTTTTTTCACTACTTCCTATTTCTTTAATTATTAATATTATTATAATTTCTTTTGTTATTATAATCGCTCCTACTCTTGCCTTTAACTTTTTACATGAAGAAAGAGCACTTTTACCAATACTTGCTATATGTGTAGTATTACCTTTAACTAGTACTTCTAGTATTTTAAGAAGTTATTTTTTTGGTAAACAACAGATGCTACCTCATGTTACCTCTAATGTTTTAGAAGATATTATTAGGTTAATTTTAATTACTGTAGGTATTCCTATTTTTATTAATAAAGGTTTAGAAGTTGCTGTTACTTTTGTAATACTTTCTAATATTATTAGTGAACTATCATCTATTTTAGTCTTATTCTTCTTCTTACCAAAGAATTTAACTATAAAGAAAAAAGATTTAGCTTTTAACAAAATCTATGCTAAAGAAGCGATGGATATAAGTATTCCTTCAACTGCTAGTCGTCTAATTGGATCATTTGGTTATTTTCTAGAACCTATTATTTTAACTAGTGCTTTAACATATGTAGGATATAGTTCTAATTTTATAGTAACTGAATATGGTGTTATTAGTGGTTTTGTTATGCCTCTACTTCTATTGCCATCTTTCTTTACACTGGCGATAAGTCAAGCCTTACTACCTATAATATCAAAGGCAACTAGTACTAAACATTATGATTATGCTAAAAAGAAATTAAAACAAGCGATTGGTATATCTCTTTTAATAGGTGTTCCTGCATCACTTCTTCTTGCTATTTTCCCAGAGTTCTTCTTAGAATTAATTTATAATACTCATGAAGGAGCATCATACATGAGATTTCTTGCCCCTATTTGTATTTTACAGTATCTAGAAGCTCCTTTATCTGCTTGTTTAGATGCTATGGGCTTAACTAAGTTAGGACTTAAGGCAACTATTATAGGAACACTAATTAGAACAATATTCCTTCTTATTTTTTCACTCTTAAAAATAGGAATGTGGGGTCTTATCTTCTCAACAAGCCTAAATGTAATATTTACAACTTTATATAATTTATATCAAGTAAAAACAAGCCTAAAAAAATAGAGAATCATTATAACTCTCTACAACTTTTTTTTCTTAACAAAGTCATTAGTTTTATCATCATTTTCACTTAAATCATCATATATAGCAGACATACTTTTATCAATATCTTCATTAAAACTCTTATTAACAAGATGCAATCCTAAAATTGCCCAACTAATAGCAAGTAGAGAAATAGATGCACTTGTAAAATTTTCTTCCCTAAATGATTCTACTAATTTCATGCCTGGAACACCTAAAGCAATACCACCAGTTATATTGAATATTTTTTAATTATTTACAATAGATTTAATTTTGTCTTTATTTTTCATATAATTACATCCCTTCTTTGTGTTACGTATTATATTATAAAAGGCACTTTTGTAAATATCAAACAAAGTTCACTTCGCAAAATCAAAAAAAATTGCTTTTTGCGAAGTGAAAGTTTATAATATATGTAAGAGGTGAAAATAAAATGAGACTTATTAAAAGAGATTATTTAACTAAACTTATCAATGTTATTAATACTCCAGACATAAAAGTTATTACTGGTGTAAGGCGTTCTGGTAAATCGAAACTATTAGAGATGTTTAAAGAATATATAGTTAAAAATATTGATAATAACAATATCATACATATTAATTTCAGTTTTCCTGAAAATGAATACTTAAAAGAATATCATGAACTATATAACTATATAGAATCAAAATACATTGAAGGTAAAAAGAACTTTGTCTTAATAGATGAAGTGCAAATGTGTGAAGGTTTTGAAAATGCTATAAATGGATTACATGCTAAAGAAAAATATGATATTTATATAACTGGTTCTAATGCTTTTCTTTTATCAAGTGATTTAGCAACTCTTTTTACAGGAAGAACATTTGAAATAGAAGTTTTTCCCTTCTCTTATAAAGAATTTCTAGAGTATTATGGACTTAAGAATACTAGTGATTCTTTTAATAAATATGTTTTAGAAGGAGGATTATCAGGTTCATACTTATATAAAAACCAGGAAGATAAATATACATATATTAATAATGTTTATAAAACTTTAATTGTTAGAGATATTGTCGAAAGGAATAAGATTAAAAATCTAACTTTAATGGATTCTATTAGTGACTTTCTAATGGGTAATATTTCTAATTTAACATCTTACAGGACTATTACTAATACATTAAATACAAAGAGGCAAGAAGCTAATGACAAAACAGTTGGATTATATGTTAAATATTTATGTGAAGCCTTTGCTTTTTATAAAATCAGACGTTTTGATATCCGAGGTAAGAAATATTTAGCTTCCCAAGATAAATATTATCTATCTGATCACTCCTTTAAATATGCAAGACTTGGTACTAAGAATATGCATTATGGAAGGATTTATGAAAATATAGTTGCAATAGAATTATTAAGACGTGGTTATGAAGTATATGTTGGAGTTTTATATAATAAAGAAATAGATTTTGTTGCAACTAAAAGAGATGAGAAAATATATATTCAAGTTTCTGATAATATAGAAGATACTAAAACATTTGAAAGAGAAACAAAGTCATTGCTTAATATAAAAGATGCTTATCCTAAAATTTTGATAGCAAGAACTAAGCATGATACTTACCAATATGAAGGAATACAGATTATTGATATTGAAAATTGGTTAAATAATGATTGAAAACTTAATATTTTAAATGATATAATTACTTCATAAGAACTCTGTTCTACCTGAAGCTTCACGTTTAGTACGTTGAAAGGTTTTAATAGGAAGAATGGAGTTTTTACTTTTTATTTAGAGTTTTATCTTCTTTACATTCTAACTTATTATTCTCCTTATAATTAGCATAAAGAAACCTTATCATTAGCATACCATAAACTAAACTTGTCGCATAGAATTCATCCTTATTATTAAGAGAAATGTTGTTTTCTACTATACTTACATTATATAAAGTATTAACTGTATAGGCTCCACTTATTAATCCTAAAACTGTACTATTAAACTTTATATTCTTTACTATACTTTTAACTTTTTTCATTTAATCACCTTTTAATTATGATATAATATATGCCAAAGAGGTGGTACTTTTGAAAAGAAATAAGATTTTAATTGTAGATGATGAAAAGAATATTAGAGAAGTTATAAGAGAATATGCTAAATTAGAAGATTATGATGTAATGGAAGCGGAAGATGGTATTAAAGCTTTAGATTTATTAAATAATGAAAAATTTGATTTAATGATTTTAGATATTATGATGCCTTTAATGGATGGTTTTACTCTACTTAATAGTATTCCTAAAAATAAAAGAATACCTACTATTATATTATCAGCACGAGATGATGAAATTGATAAATTAGAAGGTTTTGATAAAGGTATTGATGATTATTTATGTAAACCTTTCTCTCCAAAAGAATTAATGGCTAGAGTTAAGGCAATTTTAAAAAGAACTAAAAAAGATATTGATAGTTATTACTATGAAGATTTAGTTATTAATTTTAAAGAACATACTATTAAAATAGATAATAAACAAATTAATGTTACTCCTAAAGAATTTGAAATACTAAAATATTTTATTAATAATAAAAAAATTGCTATTTCAAGAGAACAACTATTAAATAAAATATGGGGATATGACTTTTATGGTGATGATAGAACTGTTGATACTCATATAAAGATGCTTAGAAATAATTTAGGCAAATATAGAGATTTAATTATTACTGTTAGAGGTATAGGTTATAAATTTGATGATGAAGAATAAACTTTCTACTAAAATATTTATATACTTAGCAATATTTTCATTATTTATTTTATTATTTCTATTCTTTTTTCAAGTTATTTTTATTAATACTTTTTATGAATGGACTAAGACTAGAACTATTAAAAGCTTAGCAAATGATATATTGATAACTGAAAATGATATTTCTTTATATGATAAACTTAATAGAATATCTTATGAAGAAAATGTATGTATTGAACTTACTAATAGTAATGGAGATAATCTATACTCTACTTATACTAATAATTGTAATTTAAGAAGTAAAACTATTAAAAGAAATTTTATTAACAGTAATAAAAAAACTAAAACCTATAATTTAATAAATAATTTTACTAAAGAAAAAAGTATAATGGCTGCTACTAGGCTTAGTAATAATCTCTATATATTTATATCTACATCTCTAATACCACTTGACTCTACTATTAATATTATTGAACAACAGTTAATTGTTGTTAGTGTTGTTGTATTAGTTCTTAGTATAGTAGTTGCTTATTTCATCTCTAAAATACTATCAGATCCTATAACAAAGATATCTAAAGCTGCTAAACTAATTTCTAAAGGTAAACTTAAAACAAAATTTGAAACTACTAGTGATATTAAAGAGCTTGTAGATTTAACTAATGCTTTAAATGATATGAAAAATGAGCTTTCTAAAACTGAAGAATTACAAAAAGACTTAATGGCTAATGTCTCTCATGATTTAAAGACTCCTCTTACGATGATTAAAGCTTATGCAGAGTTAATTTTAGATATTAATATTAATGATAAAGAGAAGTGTGTTAATAATTTAAATATTATTATTGAAGAAGTTAATAGACTTAATTCTTTAGTTAATGATATACTTGCTTTAACTAAAGTAGAAAATGAACTTGATAAGTTAGATATTAGTGAATTTGATTTAATTAAATTAATAGAAAGAATTGTAAAACAACATAATATTTATGTTATTAAAGATGGTTATAGTATAGAATTTATTCATGATAATATTAGCAAGTTATTGATTAATGCTGACAAAAAGAAAATAGAACAAGTAATATATAATTTACTTAATAATGCTTTAAATTATACTGGTGATGATAAGAAAGTTATTATTAAAGTAGTAGAAAATGATAAAGACTATACTGTTATAGTAATAGATAGTGGTAAGGGTATTGATAAGAGTGAACTTGATCATATCTTTGATAGATATTATCGTAGTAAGAAAAATCATAAGAGATATATTTATGGTACAGGTTTAGGGCTATCTATTGTTAAGAATATTTTCCTTTTACATAATTATGAGTATGGAGTAAAATCTACTAAGAATAAAGGTACAACTTTTTACTTCAAAATAAAGAAAGATGATTAGTCTTTCTTTTTGATTATTCTAATATATTTATCACCATATTTTTTAGTTTTAATCTCTTCAAAGTAATTACTAAATTCTAGTTTTTTTATATCATCACTTTCTAATATTATTAAAGAATTATCTTTAATTAAATTTAATTCTTCTATTTTATCTAGAGACTTTTTTAAATAATCAGTTTTATATGGAGGATCTAAAAAGATAATATCAAATTTTTTAGGATAAAGCTTCTCTATTGCTTTTAAATAATCCATATTTAAAACTGTGGCATTAATATTAGAGTCTAAATAGTTTAAATTAGTTTTAATTGTTTTACAAGCCATATATTCTTTATCTACAAACACTACTTCTTTTGAACCCATACTTAAAGCTTCTATACCTAGGGCCCCACTACCTGCAAAAAGATCTAGGCAGATGCTATTATTTATATAGGGACTAATAGTTGCAAAAAGAGATTCTTTAACTCTATCCATAGTAGGTCTGGTTCCTTTTAAAGTATATCCCTTCAAAACTCTTCCTTTATATTTACCACAGATTATTCTCATTATTATCAGTCAATCCTTTCTTTAAAGATATTATTTAATTTTAATATCAAAAGATTAAGTTCATTTTCTAATCTTTTATAATGAATAAACTTTTCATTATTATATATTTCTTTTTTTAAAGTTTCATCATGTGTTTCTTTATATTTATTAATCTTTTCTATTAACTCTTTATCACTATAAACATCTTCTAAAGATTTCTTTATTTCAAAGCTTATTTCAGATCTTTTAATCATTGAAAGTAGTTCTTGATAAACTAAATTATAACTCATAGTTTTCCCTCTTTTCTTTATTAATATATCATATTTTTCTTGTTAATTACTATAATTAATTATATAATATCTTTTACATGGGGGAATACTTATGAAAGATTTTAATCGAAAAAATAAAACTAATACTTTACCAGAGATAGAAAATAAACTTCGTCTTACTAAAAGGGAACAAGAATTTTTAGATGATTTATTAATTTTTAATCAAAGACTAGAAGAGATTTACTTTTCTCCTAATAGATTGGAAGAATCTATTGCTATCATAGATAATTTAATTGATGATAAATTAAGTACTCTTGATTCATTTCAAGCTTATAAATTGTTAAATCATTTATATAAGAATAATATAAATGATGCTTATCCTGGAACAGTTATTAGAATATTAAATAATATAGAATGTGATTTAGTTAAAGAAAGAGTTAGTTTACTACTAATTCCTATCGCACTTTATGATAATAATTATTTTAATTATATAACAGATGTATCAACAACAGGTTTTCTTAATTATTCTCAAAACAATATGCTAGCTCCTTTCTGTGAAAACCCTTCAATTTTAAACTATTATTATATGTTAGATAATACTGAGAAATTTATTGGTCTAATTAATGATGATGAAATTATTAGTAAAAATATTAAAGAAGATACCATAAATAAGTTGTTATTTATTTATAAAGATTTAGATATTGAATTAGAAAAGATTAATAGAACTTCTAAGGCAACTAAATTAATTTCTAATAGATATGATGCTTCTTCTATAATGACCTTAGGATTTAATTTTGACTTTATTAAAGATGAACTAATTACTTGCCAATTCTTAAGTGAAGCGGAAACTCTTCTAGAAATTGAAGATAGTAAAATAACCGACCATTCTACTTTAATTATGGGTAGACATTATCTTAATAATCTTTTAGATGATATTAGTAATAAAGGTTTTAAACAATTATTTAAAGAATATAAAGAATTAGAGAATTCTATTTCTTTAAAAGATCATTCAGAGTCTTTAAGTTATATATATGACAGTATAAATAAGAAAATGGATACTCTACCAAAAGAAAAAAAGAAGAAGCTATAATTATCTCATAACCTCTAAAAATGATTTTATTAGGTTTAAACTATTAGAAATATTTTCTATTTTATCGCTTGGTCGCAAGCGATATTTTTCTTTCATTTCTTCTTCTAACTGTTTTATGTATAAAGGACTTCTATTTAAGTATTTATACCAATATGAATTTTCTCTTAAATATCTATAAAGATTAGGATTACTTTTAATCTTTAATCTTGCTTCTACTTGCATTAATCCTCATAATATTTATTAATAGGTCTTTCGTCATAATTTACAGGAAATTCATTATTGTTATTATTAGGAACTATTTCACTAATTAAACTTATTGCTTTTTGAAGTCCATTTACACTTCTTTGAACTGTATCTAAGTCAATATTTCTAAATAAATTAGTTATTTCTTTAAATGAAGATGTGGATGTTTCTCTTATATTAGTGTTATCTATTAATACTTCATCAAAGACATTACTATCTTCTCCATACATATCATAAGCTTCATATAGTTTTTGAAAAGTAGTTTTGTTATTAAAGACAGCTTGGGCCAGTTCTGGTCTTTTTTTGATAAACTTCTTAAACTCTTCTTTAGACATAAACATCACCTATTAAATAATATGCAAAAAAAGATGACTTATTTCAAAAAGTCATCTATTGTCATTAATCTTTTATCTATATCTTCAAGTGATACTTGGTCTTTTTTAGGAGTAGTATCTTCTTTTTCAGTAGACTTTTCTAATGTCTTATAAAGGAATGCATTAGTTAGACCTTTTTTATTAATGGTACTACCTGTTGAATATCTATCGGCAATAGGTAATTCTGTTGGTTTAATTAAGGTAATTTCGCCATTTTTAATACCTATATGGTCTTTATTAGTAGGAATAATCGCTTTAATAACATGATATGGATTAGTCTTAACATCTCTTATAGTCATTAAGCCCCTTCTTGCTCTACTACTCTTTTCAAAGTCTTTTAGTTTAACTCTTTTACCTGTACCTTTATCTGTAAGGATTGCAAGATAATCACTATTTTCTTCATTAAAGTTAATTGTACTAACAACAGAATCATCTTTTAAGTTAATTGCTTTAACTCCACTTGCTTTTATACCGACAATAGGTATTTCATCTTTAGCAAACCAAAGTCCATAACCTAGAGATGTAGCGATAAAGATATCTGGATTAGTATCTAGCATTACATCAACAACAGTATCATCATCTTTTAGTTTAATACAACTACTAGGTTTAGATGTTCTAGTTATCTTAAAGTCAGATAGACTTGTTCTTTTAATCATACCGTTTGCAGTAGATACAATTACATTAACATCTTTCTTAAAGTCTTTAACAAGTATACTAGATACTACTTCTTCTCCTTCTCCTAAAGGTACTAGATTACTAACGTGTTTACCAAGTTCTTTCCATTTTAAGTCATAGATAGTATGAACTGGTATAGATAAGAAGTTACCTTGATTAGTAAAGACTAGTAGTGTATCTAAAGTAGAAGATTCATATAGTCCTATTAAGTAATCATTTTCTTTTAGAGTAGTTTCTTCATCATTACTTGCACTATAACTCTTTATACTAGTTCTTTTAATATAACCATCTTTACTTAATGTAACAATAACATCTTCTTTAGGTATCATTACAGTAGTATCTATTTTTATTTCAGTTATCTCTTCTTTAATTTCTGTAAGTCTAGGTAGTGCATATTCATTTCTTACTTTACGTAATTCATCTTTCATAACTTTCTTTAACACTTCTTCATTACCAAGGATTGCTGTTAGTCCTTCTATTATTTTTCTTAGGGTAGCAAGTCTTTCTTCAAGTTCTACAACGTCAGTATTAGTTAGGCGATATAGTTGTAATGTTACGATTGCTTCTGCTTGAGCCATACTAAAGTCAAACTCTTTAACTAAGTTCTCTTTAGCATTAGCTTTATTTTTAGATGCTCTAATAACACGTATTACTTCATCTAAAATAGATAAACATTTAATAAGTCCTTCAACAATATGTAATTCACTTTTAGCATGGTCTAAATCAAACTGACTACGACGAGTAATTACTTCTTTTTGATGGAGGGTAAAAGCATCAAGAGCCTGCTTTAATCCTAAAAGACGTGGTCTTTTCTTAACAATGGCAATCATATTAAAGTTATAACTAATTTGTAAATCAGTATTTTTTAATAAGTAATTAACAATTAATTCTTTATTAGCTGTTTTCTTTAAATCAACAACTATTCTAACATCTTCTGCAGATTCATCTCTAACTTCAACAATACCATCTATTTTTTTATCAAGACGAATATCATCTATTTTCTTAACAAGTAGAGCTTTATTAACTTCAAAAGGTATTTCTGTTATAACTAAAGAGTTACCTTCAAAAGCATACTTACTTCTAATAATAACTCTACCCTTACCTGTTTCATAGGCATCTCTTATTCCTTTAATGCCTTCAACAATACCACCAGTTGGAAAGTCTGGTCCTTTAACATATTTCATTAAGGTATCTAAAGAACAATTAGGATTATCAATTCTATGAATTGTGGCATCTATTACTTCTCCTAAGTTATGAGGAGGAATATTAGTAGCATATCCTGCAGAAATACCCATAGCACCATATACTAAAAGTGCAGGAAATCGGGCTGGGAGTACAGTAGGTTCAAGTGTTGTATCATCAAAGTTAGGAGCCATTTCTACAGTATCTTTATTAATGTCACGTAACATTTCATTAGATATTTTAGATAGACGTGCTTCTGTATAACGGTAAGCGGCAGGAGAGTCCCCATCAATAGAACCATTATTACCATGCATATCAATATAAGGAAGTCTAGTTTTCCAAGATTGACTCATACGAACCATGGCATCATAAATAGATGTATCACCATGAGGATGGTAATTACCTATAACGTCTCCAACAGTCTTGGCACTTTTACGATATCCTTTATCATAAGTATTTTTTTCTTTATACATAGAATAAAGTATTCTTCTTTGTACTGGTTTTAGTCCATCTCTAGCATCAGGAATAGCACGCTCTTGAATAATGTATTTAGAATAACTCCCAAATCTTTCACCCATTATATCTTCAAGAGTATAATCCCAAATACGTTCTAATACTTCTTTAGTTTCAGATTTCTTAGCCATCATTTCACCTCCTAAATCTTATAATCATCTTCCAAAGTAAACTCAACATTTTCATCTATCCACTCTTTACGAGGGGCTACCTCATCTCCCATAAGAACAGAGACACGTTTTTCTGCTAGTTGAGCATCTTCTATTTTAACTCTAATTAAAGTTCTTGAACCAGGCTTCATAGTAGTTTCACATAACTGGTCTGCATTCATTTCACCAAGACCTTTATATCTTTGGATTTCACACTTCTTACCTTTAGACTTTTCTTTCATCTCTTCTACAGTATAAGCATACTCTATATTTTTACCACTTTGTATTTTAAATAGTGGAGGAAGTGCTACATAAAGTCTTCCATCTTCTATTAATGGTTTCATATAACGATAGAAGAATGTTAAAAGTAAACACTGAATATGTCCTCCATCTTCATCAGCATCGCTCATGATGATTACTTTATTATATTCACAGTCATTTATATCAAAGTTAGCTCCATAACCTGCTCCTATAGTATAAATCATGGTATTAATTTCTTCATTCTTTAAGATATCTTCTACTTTAGCTTTCTCTGTATTTAAAACTTTACCACGTAAAGGAAGTATCGCTTGATATTTTCTATCTCTTCCCTGCTTTGCAGAACCACCTGCAGAGTCACCCTCTACTAAGAATAATTCTTTTTTAGATTTATCTTTAGATTGTGCTGGAGTAAGTTTACCAGATAAGGCTCTTTCTTTAGGGTTCTTGCTCTTACCCTTTCTTGCTTCTTCTCTTGCCTTACGTGCTGCTTCTCTTGCTACTTTACTCTTTAATGATTTAGTAATAATCTCAGTTGCAATCGCTTTATTTTCTTCTAGATAAAACTGTAATTTCTCAGTAACAATAGAATCTACTATTGTTCTAGCTTGTGGTGTTCCAAGTTTTCCTTTAGTCTGTCCTTCAAACTGTAACATATCTTCTGGTATTTTAAGAGAAATAACAGCAGTTAGTCCTTCTCTAACATCACTACCTTCAAGGGCTTTCTCTTTACCTTTAATAAAGCCATTATTTTTTGCATAGTCATTAAAGACACGAGTTAGGGCTGTTTTAAATCCTACTTCATGAGTACCACCATCACTAGTCTTAACATTATTAACGAAAGATACAATATTTTCCTGATATGTATCAGTATATTGCATAGCGATTTCTACATCTATTTTATTTTTAACTCCTTCAAAATCTAAAACATTATGTAAAGTAGTTTTATCTTCATTAAGATATTCTACAAAAGCGACTAATCCTGTTTCATAACAAAACTTAGCATGTCTATCATCTTCTTCATCATGCACTTCAATAGTTAATCCTTTTAAAAGAAAAGCAGACTCTTGCATTCTTTCACATATAGTTGTATATGAAAAGTTTGTTGTTGAAAATATTTCTGGATCAGGTAGGAATCTAACAGTTGTCCCTGTTTTATTAGTAGTACCAATCTTCTTTAATGGTTTATCTACTTTTCCCCCATCTTTAAAACGAATAAAGTACTCTCCTTTATCTCTTTTTATAGTTACTTCCATCCATTTAGATAAGGCATTAACAACACTACCACCAACACCATGAAGTCCACCTGATACTTTATAACCTGCTTCTTCAAATTTACCTCCAGCATGAAGTACTGTATAAATAACTTCTGGAGTAGGTTTACCTGATGCATGCATCCCAACAGGAACTCCACGTCCTTCATCACTTACACTAACACTTTTATCAGAGTGTATGGTAATAACAATATGTTTTCCATATCCATTAATCGCTTCATCTATAGAATTATCAACAATTTCCCATACTAAATGATGAAGACCTCTTTTATCAGTAGAACCAATATACATACCTGGTCTTTTTCTAACTGCTTCTAATCCTTCTAATATTTTTATTGAACTATCATCATATTTAACTGCCATTATTTCACATCCTTCAAGATTTCAAAAAAAAGATACAAAAGCTTTCCCTTTTGCCCTTATCTATTCTTTTCAAGGTATATTTTATCAAAAAAAAGAAGTAAATTCAAGAAATCTTCTTTTTATTTATATATTTATGTGATTAATTAGTTAAAATGTCTCGTTTTAATTTTCAAAAATAAGTAAAAATGTCCCACTAAATATAAATATAATA